>JASLGI010000004.1 GCA_030149685.1 Bacillaceae bacterium
TCGTATCGATTCACTTTACATAATGGAGAAGTCGAAGTGCAGTCGCTGATCGTGACAGGGGACCATCCACTTCTCGATACGATCGAACAACAATTGAAAGAAATGTATTATGGACGCATTCGACAAATCCGTCCGGAAGACTTTACAGAAGTGTACGGGAAATATCCGTTACGCTTTGCGTCGCTCGTCGGATTGTATGAAAGGGAGGATATCTAGTGATTCCACAAATCAACTTATTGCCGCGCGACATAGGAGCTAAAAACCAAGCGCGTCTCATGTGGTATAGCTTTTCAGGAGTCGCTCTCCTACTCTTACTAAGTGTCGGCCTTATTTATTTTCTTTCTGTTCGAACAGTAGGCGGGTTAGCAGAAGAGCATGACGTATTGCAAGGAGACGTTGCGACATTAGAAGCAGAAATTCAAGAGATGCGTGATGCGCTTGTCAACCATCGCGAAGATGCTGTGATGATTTTAGAAGAGGTACTTTACCCGATGACGCCACTCGTCAAAGAAATGCACAATGTTCTGCCTGAAAACGGTTATATCGATTCATTCCAATGGGGTGAAAAAGCGGTGTCGTTTTCAGCACAAGTCGATGACAAATTATCGGTCGCTCGTTTAACGCATGCATTAAAATCGAGTCCATTTTTTGAGGAAGTTCATTTATCCAACTTATCAGGAAGTGGCTTGTTATATAAACAAGAAAGACTGGAAGAAGAACCGATCAAAACTGTTGAGCGTTTCGTCGCTACTTTTGAATTAGAAGTATCATCGGATTTTTTAGCAGAAGAATACAGTAAGCAGACGAAAAGCTTAAACGAACAAGCGTTGATCGAACAGAAAGCAGAAGGACTTGCGACGAAAGGAGAGGATGACTAATGGATAAAACGCAACGTAATTTACTCATTTTAGCATCTCTCCTACTCTTGCTCGTATTAGGAGCGATCTATTATTTCTTCATCCATCCAGTACGTGAAGATATTACGTCTACGAAAGAAGCAATCGTTCAAACGCATGAAGATATTCGAGCGTTGACACAAGAAAAAGAAGAGCTTGCACAAGTAGAACCGACAGTCATTGAAACAGGGTTAATGGAAAAAATTCCGCTAGACCTCGGAGAAGAAATGTTAATTCAATTGATTCACCAAGCAGAGTTAATGACTGATTCAAAAGTGACATCGATCAGCTTCGATAACGGAGAAGAATCGTTAACGAGTGAATCTCTCGGGTTGAATCAAGAAGATGATGAAGAAATCGTTGATAACGAAGAAGAAGAGTCAACGGAAGAAGAAGTAATGGACGAAGAAGCAGAAGAAGTTGACAGTGAAGAAGTCGATGAGGAAGAAACATCAGAAGCAGATGAAAAATTACCGGAGGAAGAAGAAGCGGTCGTTTCGGCAGCAGCGACAATTCCATTACCAGACAACATCCGTCTCGTCACATTACAGTTAGCAGCAGAACACCGTAGTGTCGAGGAGTATGTGAAGTTTATGGAAGTGTTAGAAACTCACCCTCGTTTAATTATGTTTGACTCAACGACATTTGATCCATTTACGGAAGATAAGCAATTTGAAGAAGAACAACAATTGATCCAATCAAGTTCAACGATTACATTGTTTTACATGCCGAAAGAAGATTAAAGGAGTGATCACGTGGAGTGGTTTTATATCGTCGTATTTTTCGTATTCGGTCTCGTATTCGGGTCCTTTTATAATGTAGTAGGTTTGCGAGTCCCAGTCGGAGAATCGATTGTCACTCCACCTTCCCACTGTCCTAAATGTGGACGCCGATTGACAGCGCTCGACTTAGTGCCTGTCGTCTCTTATATCGGATTGAAAGGAGCATGTCGTTCATGCGGTAATAAAATATCTCCATTGTATCCCGTGATGGAATTTTTGACAGGTAGTCTGTTTGCCTTTAGTTATTACAAGCTCGGCTGGTCACCTGAGTTACTTGTTGCGTTACTTTTTGTCTCGCTACTTGTCATTATTACCGTATCTGACATTACTTATACACTTATCCCAAACAAAGTGCTCCTTCCATTTGGAATTTCATTGTTCGGTGCGCGTCTTTGGGCGCCACTATCTCCTTGGTGGGATGCGATACTAGGGGCATTCGTAGGATTCGGTTTATTGTTACTCGTCGCCAAACTCTCCCTCTCATTATTTAAAAAAGAAGGCATGGGTGGCGGGGACATTAAACTTTACTTCGTTTTAGGACTCGTACTCGGTACGAAAGGAGTTTTTGTCTCTCTGTTCCTCGCATCGGTGATCGGACTTCTTGTCGGTCTTGTGTATGAGCGAGTGAAAAAAGATGAAGAAGAAGGTTTTCCATTCGGTCCAGCAATCGCTGTTGCTTCCATCGCCACTTATTTTTATGGTGACGGTTGGGTCGATTGGTACTTGAGTTTCTTTCACTTCTAATGAAAACAACAGATCTTTTTAGAAAAACAGCGAAGTTTTCATCATCTCGCAAAAAAAGGCCGATGAATGAAAAGAAGCGTGTATAATAAGAGTAAGTAAAAAAGAAAGAGTGGGAAGTTGTTAGTCTTAACAACATTCTCGCTCTTTTCTCTATTTCACTAAAATGAACAGAAAGGAAGAAAGAAACATGATACAATTAAAACGACCTCTTATTTTAGCTTCTCAATCAAAGAGGCGACAAGAACTTTTAGCGCTCTTGCAACTTCCTTTTCAGGTAGACGTCCAACATATAGAAGAACCTTCATATGTTGAAGGGGAGTGTCCATTGGCATATGTTGAACGTCTTGCTGCATGGAAGTCAAAAGGAGTCGCATCTCGTCATCGAGACGCACTCGTCATCGGTGCAGATACAGTAGTCGTCGCAGATGGACGGGTGCTCGGGAAACCGAAAACGACAAGTGATGCGAAACAATTTTTACAAGCATTACGCCAACGAACACATGAAGTACATACCGGTGTTGCTCTTTGGATAGACGGGAAAGTACATACATTTGTCGAAACGACAAAAGTCACTTTTCGCGCGTTAGACGATGAGTGGATCGATGCTTATGTGTCAACGGAAGAACCGTACGATAAAGCAGGGGCTTACGGCATTCAGTCGTACGGCAGTTTATTCATTGAAAAAATTGAAGGGGATTATTTCAATGTCGTTGGACTTCCGATCAGTCGTCTCATGTACGAACTCCGGGCGCTGCGGGAGGTAGAGTACGTGTGAAATACCCAACTCCTTTATTAATGATTCGAGATGTTGCGAAGTTTGATCGGCCACGTGAACGTTTATTACGAGAAGGTGCACGAAGTTTATCGCATCAAGAATTGCTCGCTATTTTACTTCGGACGGGAACGAAAGAACAATCGGTATATTCACTCGCGAATCGTTTATTAAAGAAGTTGGATAAAATGCAAGATTTACGCGAAATGTCTGCAGAAGAATTGATGATGATCAAAGGAATCGGAGAGGCAAAAGCTGCGCAAATATTAGCAGCTGTAGAGCTCGGTCGGCGTGTCTATCGTCAAAACGATCAACATCGTTACCGCATTCGTACGCCGAAAGATGCCGCTTCGTATGTCATGCTTGATTTATCGGGTTTGAAGCAAGAACATTTCGTCGCCCTTTATTTAAATGTAAAAAATGAAATCATCCACGCCCAAACGATCTTTATCGGAAGCTTGAACGCATCGATCGTCCATCCGAGAGAATTGTTTCGCGAAGCAGTGAAACGTTCAGCCGCGTCGATTATTGTCGCTCACAATCATCCGAGTGGAAATGTGACACCGTCTGAAGAAGATATCGAAGTGACGAATCGTTTAGTAGAGGCAGGTCAAATTATCGGCATCGAAATTATTGACCATATTATCATTGGGGATTATAATTTTTTAAGTTTGAAAGAGAAAGGGTATATGTGACACTGTAATTTTTTACTTATTTCCGATATAATAGAAACTATCAATTGGAGAGCGAAAAAACGCTCGAGAGAAAGGAAGAACACAATTTGTTTGGATTTGGATCAAAAGATGTCGGGATCGACCTCGGCACAGCAAATACATTAGTCTTCGTTAAAGGTAAAGGAATCGTATTAAGAGAGCCATCAGTTGTAGCAAAAAATATTACAACAAATGAAATTGTCGCTGTCGGAACAGACGCGAAAAGTATGATCGGTCGTACACCAGGATCAATCGTAGCGACGCGTCCGATGAAAGACGGAGTAATCGCAGATTTCGAAATTACGAAAGCGATGCTCGAGCATTACATGACGAACGCTTCAAAAGCTTCAGGAGGTTCATGGAAAAAGCCGAACGTCATGGTCTGTGTACCATTCGGTATTACATCTGTCGAACAACGTGCCGTAATCGATGCTGCACGTCAAGCAGGTGCGAAAGATGCATTTACAATTGAAGAGCCATTCGCAGCAGCGATTGGAGCAGATCTTCCCGTATGGGAACCGACAGGAAGTATGGTTGTCGATATCGGGGGAGGAACGACAGAAGTAGCGGTTATTTCTCTCGGAGGAATTGTAACGAGCGAATCTATCCGTGTCGGAGGAGATACGATGGATCACGCGATTATCGCGTATATCCGTAAAACGTATAACTTAACGATCGGAGAACGTACAGCAGAAGCGATTAAAATTGAAATCGGTTCAGCACGCGTCACTGAAAATGATGAAAAAATGGACATTCGCGGACGTGACTTATTAACAGGTCTTCCGAAAACGCTTGAAATTTCATCTTCTGAAATTGAGCAAGCGTTAAGCGAGTCGATTGCACAAATTATCGACGGCGTGAAAAAGACACTCGAAGCGACACCACCAGAGTTATCAGCAGACGTGATGGAACGAGGAATCGTTTTAACAGGTGGGGGAGCACTTTTACAAAACTTAGATAAAGTCATTTCTGATGAAACGAATATGCCAGTATTCATCGCTGAAGACCCACTCGATTGTGTAGCGATTGGAACAGGTAAGGCATTAGACAACTTCGATCTCATTAAGAAAATGCAATCTTAAGCTATGAAAGGGGAAGAAGATGATGCGACGATTTTTATCTGATAAACGATTAATAGTACTTCTCGTCAGCGTCATTGCCCTCGTCGCCATTCTCGCCTATTCATTCAAAGGGCGTCATGAAGCGAACATACCTGAACAAATTGTTAAAGATGTCGTCGGTTTCGGACAAACGATTTTTTCGAAACCGGCACATTTTATTACAGGATCTCTTGAAAATGTTGACGGTTTAATCAATACGTACGAAGAAAATAAGCGTCTTAAAAAACATTTAGATGCTTACGCTGCAGACCAGGCGAAAATCGCCATTTTAGAAGAAGAAAATGAATCACTCCGAAAAGTGATTGACGCATCGGAAAGTTTGAAAGAGTTTGAGCCGATTCATGCGACAGTCATTTCACGAAATCCCGACCAATGGGAAGAGAAAATTGTGATCGACCAAGGGGAAACTCACGGAGTTGAACGCAATATGGCTGTGATCACTTCACAAGGATTGATTGGTAAAGTCGTTCTCGTAACGCCATTTACATCGACAGTCGAGCTATTGAGTACGGAGAACCAAAACTTCCGCGTGTCGGCAGTTGTAGCAGGAAAAGGGATTTACGGGTTAATTGAAGGGTACGACCGTGAAAAACGACAATTAGTGATGAAGCGTGTTGACGCTGATGAACCGATTGAAAAAGGTCAGCTCGTCATTTCTTCTGGTTTAGGAGGTATTTTCCCGAAAGGTTTACCGATCGGTGAAATTACAGAAGTGACGACAGAAGACTACGGTTTAACGAAAGTTGCTTACATTGAACCGACAGCAGACTTCGCATTACTCGACCATGTCATTGTAGCGAAGCGCTTATCGGGAGTTGTCGATGGGTCGGACGGTAGTAATACAGCATTTAATGTAGCAGAAGACGGGAAGGGGAATGATGAATGATTTATCGTATACTCATTCCTTTATTCGCCGTCGTTCTCTTTTTTTTACAGTCTACGTTTAGTTTGTTTTCTCCCATTTACATTAAAGGAGAGCATTTCGTTTTAGTGCCACACTTTTTCGTCATTTATCTCGTCTTTTTAGGCGCATATGATACGAAAAAGCGCGCAGTAATTTACGGTTTTATTTTCGGTTTATTGTTTGATATGTATCATATGGACATGATCGGCGTTTATACAGTCATTTATCCACTTGTCGCTTATTTATCAGCGCTCGTCGTTCGACATGTTCATCGGAATTTTGCGATTGTGTCACTATTAGCCATCACTCTCGTCATGACGACAGAGACATTATCTTATGCATTTGCAAAACTTGTAGGATTTACAGAAATTTCACTGGCGACATTTTTATGGAATCGTTTATTTTCAACGACAGTAGCAAGTGTAATTTTCCTCTTATTATTTGGCTGGCTCTTCCGATATGTTATAGTGAAGCGAAAAAAGGTAATGGATGCGAGACTGTAATTTGAGGGAGGATACTTGATGCAACCAGTAATGTTAAAAGGAAGGTCGGACGGACTCGTCTTACATTTAGACGATCAATGCTCATTTCAAGAGCTATTAGATCATATTAAAGAGTTCGTTCGTTCTTATAAAAAGAAAGAACAAACAAAAACGCCGGTTCATTTGCACTTTGGCTATCGGTATTGTCATGAGGAGCAAATTGAACGCGTGTTAGAATATTTAGATAGTGAGTCTCCGTTCGATGTGAAAACGATGGACAGCTATGTCATTACCGAAGCGACGTGCCGTCAACGGATTGAAGAAAATACGACGACACAGTTTATCGGGATCGTACGCAGCGGACAAGAAGTAACAGCGACAGGTGATCTGATCGTTGTAGGAGATGTCAACCCGAACGGATCTGTCTCCGCAGGGGGGAATATTTACGTACTAGGCCATTTGAAAGGGAAAGCTCATGCCGGTATGTATGGCAATGAGCAAACGATTATCGCAGCTTCTTATATGACACCGACGCATTTAGCGATCGCTGGTGTATTAGAGCTCGTGACAGAAGAATCCCATATTCAAAGTCAGGCAAAAGGGTTAGTTTGTGCGTATTTAAGTTCATCTGGCTTTATTACGACAGGAAAGATGCACGAACTACGACAGACCCACCCGTCACTTATGACGAATAAAGGAGGCGTATGACATGGGAAAGGCAATCGTCATCACTTCAGGTAAAGGCGGTGTCGGTAAAACGACTGCGTCTGCAAACTTAGGAACAGCACTTGCACTGAATGAAAAAAGTGTCTGTTTAATCGATACAGATATCGGCCTTCGAAACTTAGATGTTATTTTAGGGCTCGAAAACCGGATTATTTATGATCTCGTCGATGTCGTTGAAGGACGATGTAAAGTACACCAAGCGCTCGTGAAAGATAAACGTTTTGATTCACGTCTTTATTTATTACCGGCTGCACAAACACAAGATAAACACGCAGTCACTCGCGAGCAAATGGAAGAACTTGTCGGTCAATTAAAACAAGAATTTGATTACGTATTGATCGACAGTCCAGCAGGTATTGAGCAAGGATATGAAAACGCGGTAGCAGGCGCTGATGAATCAATCGTCGTCACGACACCTGAAATCTCAGCGATTCGTGATGCTGACCGAATTATCGGTTTGCTTGAAAAAGAAAATATGCAACCACCTAAATTGATCATCAACCGTGTACGAAAAGAGATGATGGACAACGGGGAAGCATTAGATGTCGATGAAATTACAGAACATTTATCGATCGACTTACTCGGTATCGTTCCAGATAACGAACGAGTAATTGCTACATCGAATGAAGGAGAACCGATCGTACTAGATCCAGACAATCCTGCCTCACAGGCGTATCGCAATATTGCGCGTCGCATACTCGGAGAATCTGTACCGCTTATGCCACTTGGCGCGAAAAAGAGCGGTGGCTTCTTCAGTAAATTAAAAGCATTTTTTACGAGTTAAGTAAAAAAGATGTTGACGAGCAGGTCGAAACGTGATAACATTTCAATGTTACAACTTGTAGCACCCGTGCTACAACCGCGCTGATAAGGTTTTTAAGTACGTAAGTCACCTTGGAGGGCGAGTCTGAGTATTAGAGGAGGTGCAGAAATGTACGCAATTATTGAAACTGGTGGAAAACAATTAAAAGTTGAGCAAGGTCAAGAAGTTTACATCGAGAAAATCGAAGGCGATGTAGATGAAGTAGTGACTTTTGACAAAGTTCTTTTAGTCGGTGGAGAAGATACGAAAGTAGGCGCACCATACGTTGAAGGTGCAACAGTAACAGCTAAAATCGTTAAACACGACCGCGCTAAAAAGATCACTGTATTCAAATACAAACCTAAAAAAGCATACCGTCGTAAACAAGGTCATCGTCAACCTTATACGAAAGTTGTTATCGAAGGAATTAACGCATAATGATTCATGTCCACGTATTACGTGACAAGAAGAAAAATGTATATGCCTTTGAAATGAGCGGACATGCTGAATACGCAGAGCATGGCAAAGACTTAGTCTGTGCAGGTGCTTCCGCTGTATCATTCGGTGCAGTGAATGCGTTATTTGCATTAACGGATATTGAACCAGAAATTTCTCAAGGAGAAGAAGGCGGGTATTTACGCGTCGACATTCCGAAAGAAGCTTCTACCAATGACCGCGTTCAAACAATTCTTCAGACGATGATTATTTCATTACAGACGATTGAGCGAGATTATCGTGAACATATAAAAATTACTTTCAAATAGGTAGGAGGTGGCAGTAATGCTACGTTTAGATCTCCAGTTCTTCGCTTCGAAAAAAGGAGTCGGTTCTTCAAAGAACGGACGTGACTCACATTCAAAACGTCTTGGTGCAAAACGCGCTGACGGACAATTCGTCACAGGTGGATCGATTTTATATCGTCAACGTGGAACTAAAATTCACGCTGGTGAAAACGTCGGTCGCGGCGGAGATGATACATTATTTGCGAAAATCGATGGCGTCGTAAAATTCGAACGTCTCGGACGCAACAAAAAGAAAGTGAGCGTTTATCCTGTTGCACAGGAAGCGTAAGATACAGAT
>JASLGI010000075.1 GCA_030149685.1 Bacillaceae bacterium
TTCTTATTTCGTTACTTCGTCTAAAAATGTCGTCACTTGTTCTGCAGATTTTGCATGCGCACTATGTAAGTGCTCAAGCTTTTCGCCATTTTTAAAAATGAGTAAGCTCGGGATACCGCGCACTTCATATTTTTGTGCAAGCTCCATTAACTCATCGCGGTCTGCTTCGTACCAATCGTACATGTCGTACTTTTCGACGATTGGATCGATGAACGTATTCATGCGTACGCAATCTGGACACCAGCCGGCAGTGAATTTTACTAAAGCTGGTTTTTCTTTGTTGATGACTTCATTGAATTGTTCAACAGTCGTAATTTTTTTCATTCTTATCACCTCTAGCTTAGTGTACACGAGGAACTGAAGAGAAAAAAGCCTGAATGCTTGAGAAAATGTGCTATGATACAGAAGAAAAAGAAGGAGGAAAAAAGAGTGGCATTAACATTTTATACATACCCGACATGTTCGACATGTCGTAAAGCGAAAAAGTGGTTAGAGATGAAAGGACATACGTTAAACGAAGTGCATCTTGTCAATGAGACGCCTTCTGCAGAAAGACTGGGCGAGATTATCGAACGTTCTGGCCTTCCGATGAAAAGTTTTTTCAATACACGAGGGAAAAAATATCGTGAGCTCGGTTTAAAAGAAACATATGATACATTAACAGATGAAGAGCGACTCGAGTTACTCGCATCTGACGGGATGTTGATCAAACGTCCAATTGTCGTTTCTTCGACGACAGTGACAGTCGGATTTAAAGAAACAGAATTTGAAATTATTTGGGGTTAAAATATTAGTAAATCGTAGCGCTTTCTTGTATTTGCGTAGTAGTTATGGCAATATGGAAGTAATTGAAAACTAGGAGGGTCCTCATGAGCATACCAACAAATTTATTTTACTCAAAAGATCACGAATGGGTAGAAAAAGAAAACAATCAATATCGCATTGGAATGACGACATTCGCTCAAGAAGAGCTTGGAGATATCGTTTTCGTTGAGTTACCAGAAGTCGGTGACGAAGTGAAAGCAGGAGAGCCATTCGGCAGCGTAGAATCTGTAAAAACAGTATCAGAATTATATTCACCAATTGCAGGTAAAATTGTCGAAGTGAACGAGGCGTTAGAAGATGCACCTGAGCTCGTTAACGAATCTCCATTTGAAAAAGCGTGGATGATCGTCGTTGAATCAGATGAAGAACCGAAAGAGTTATTATCGCCAGAGCAGTACGAAAAATTAACAGCTGGTTTATAATTTCATATAAACTGAAAGCGTAATGGATAACTTCCGTTACGCTTTTTTTCATAAAGTTTCTAATTCCGCATAATTTTGTCCTTTTCATGAATTTTGTCTTTTTTAGAAAGACATTTGTCTTTTTCTATTGACGAATGAAGGGAGGAGCTTCATCATAGATAAAGTAATCGTCGTTGAAGGAAAAAATGATAAACGTGTCATTGAGCTAGTCTTAGGGGAACGTGCAATCGTTTTATGTACATTTGGAACGATGAGTGAGTACGATTTGGAACAATTATTACTCCCATATGAAGGGAATGTTTTATTTACATTTTTCGACCGAGACGATACAGGGGATCGGTTACGTGAGCAAACGGATGACTTGTTGTTTGAAGCAACTCATTTACACGTACCTGAGCCGTTCGTTGAAGTTGAGCGGTTACCATTAGCGTATGTCCGGGGGATTTTAGAAGAAGCCGGCATACAGACGAAAGGAGGCGGGAAAAAGTGGCCAATCAAGACTGGACGTTAGAAGAGTGGGAAACGTCTTTACAACAAGATCAAGTTTCAGCACTCTATTTATATGCACCGATGTGTGGAACGTGTCAAGTCGCTTCTCAAATGGTCGGACTTGTCCGCCAGCTATTACCAGATGTGCCGATCGGTGAGGCAGATTTAAACTATTTGCCGGAACTTGCTGAAAAGTACGAAATTGAGAGTGTACCTTGTTTATTGATCCAAAAAGAAGGCGTGTTGGAACATAAGATTTATGCTTTTCGAAATGTTGCTCATTTATTAGAGCATTTTATTGACAGTTAGGAGAATTTATTTATGCGGAAATTAGGACTTATATGGAGAATTTTAATTGCGATTGCCTTAGCAGTTATTGTCGGATCGGCATTACCTCTTTTAAGTGAACGATTCACAGTAGGTTTCGTCCGATTAATGGCAACGTTTAATGATATTTTTGGTGGGTTTTTAAACTTCGTCGTCCCACTCATTATTTTAGGATTTATCGCACCAGGTATTGCGAAACTCGGAAAAGGTTCAGGGAAAATGCTCGGAATTGCTACACTCTTCGCTTATACGTCAACAGTATTTGCAGGAATTATGGCGTATGTTGTCGCGTCAAATTTGCTTCCGAAAATTATGGGGAATGTTGATACGAGCGTCGTCGGAGAAGGACGCGCACCGTTAGAAGGTTTATTAGAGTTAGAAATTGAACCGATCATGGGCGTATTGACAGCGCTCGTCCTCGCTTTTTTACTCGGAATCGGAATGGCAGCAATTGAAAGTAAAACGATGTATTATTTCTTCGATGAATTACAAAAGATTGTGGAGAAAGTGATTACGTATGCGATTATCCCGTTGCTTCCATTACATATTTTCGGGATTTTCTTAAATCTTACGCATAGTGGACAAGCAGCGAAGATTTTATCTGTTTTCGCTCTCGTCTTCGTGATGATTATTATTTTGCATCTCGTTTTATTAACGATTCAATATACGACAGCGGGTGCGATGTCGAAGAAAAATCCAATTCAATTGATGAAGACGATGGCACCTGCTTATTTTACAGCGCTCGGAACGCAGTCATCAGCAGCGGCAATTCCGGTGACACTTCAGCAAGCGCGTAAAACAGGCGCATCAGAACGTGTGACGAACTTTACGATTCCATTGTTTGCGAATATCCATTTATCAGGTAGTACGATTACGATCGTCTCTTGTTCGATCGGTGTTTTATTATTAAATGGGATGGATGTCAACTTCGCTTTATATTTACCGTTTATTTTAATGCTCGGTGTAACGATGATTGCAGCACCTGGAGTTCCAGGGGGAGCAGTCGTTGCAGCGACAGGATTACTTGCGTCAATGCTCGGCTTTAGTCAAGAGATGGTCGCGTTAATGATCGCTCTTTATATGGCACAAGATAGCTTCGGTACAGCGACGAACGTTACAGGAGACGGAGCGCTTGCTGTAATGGTCGATGCAGTTGCTAACAAAGTAACGAAAAGTGAATAAACCTTGTAGCTACTCGATAAGTCTTTCGAGTAGCTTTTTTAATTCGCTTTTAAGCATTTTGTACTAACGATGAAAAGATTATCAATGAAAAGTGACAAAAGTAAGCAGTACGTTTGATTGTCACTAGTAATCAGCGTAAAATGAATGTTACTCAACGGGGGAAGTTTGCTTTGTATTTTCATTTACTCTTCTATTCGTTGATTATCATTAAAAAGATAGTAATTGATAATGAACATGTACATAAAGATAGTGAAATTGCGTAATGTTAGCATTAGTAGCATCTTTTTATTGAGACCGAGAAACGGTTTCAATGAGTTGCAACCGATTCGTTTATAGGCTAAGATTAGAATGATAACAAAATAAGAATGAATAACACTCATGTGGATGAGATTAATTGGAGGTATTATAATGGCAACTTTGGAAGTGAAAGACCTTCACGTATCGATTGAAGGAAAAGAAATTTTAAAAGGCGTTAACCTTGAAGTTAACACAAATGAAGTACACGCAATTATGGGACCGAACGGAACGGGTAAATCAACACTCGCAGCAGCAATCATGGGCCACCCAAGCTATGAAGTAACATCAGGTTCTATTACATTAGATGGTGAAGATGTTTTAGAAATGGAAGTTGATGAGCGCGCGAAAGCTGGACTCTTCCTCGCAATGCAATATCCGAGCGAAGTAACAGGTGTAACAAACGCAGACTTCTTACGTACAGCGATTAACGCTCGTCGTGACGAAGGCGATGAAATTCCATTAATGAAATTCATCAAAGAACTCGACAAAACGATGGACTTCTTAGACATGGATGAAAATATGGCGACACGTTACTTAAACGAAGGATTCTCAGGTGGAGAGAAAAAACGTAACGAAATTTTACAAATGATGATGATCAAACCGAAGATTGCAATTTTAGACGAAATTGACTCAGGTCTTGACATCGACGCATTAAAAATCGTTTCAGAAGGTATTAACGAAATGCGTGGCGAAGGTTTCGGAGCATTAATGATCACTCACTACCAACGTTTACTTAACTACATCGAACCAGATCACGTACACGTAATGATGCAAGGCCGTGTTGTAAAATCAGGCGGTGCAGAACTTGCGAAACGTTTAGAGGCTGAAGGATACGACTGGATCAAAGAAGAGCTCGGTATCGAGAATGAAAAAGTCGGAGAACAATAAGAAAGGGGACGATTGACGATGACGGTTCAAAACAATGTAACATTGACCGAAGGAGACGTCCGCACTTTCTCTGAGAAAATGAAGG
>JASLGI010000077.1 GCA_030149685.1 Bacillaceae bacterium
GGGTCTGGATCTTTTCCATTATAATCTTTAGTTACTTCTGCTTCTGCTGTTTCATTTTGATGCGTTACTTTGTTTTTAAACGTATATTTCTTAAACGTCGGATTTGTTCGATCTTCACGTTTGTGTAAATCCTCAATATGCGCTTTCGTTTTGTACGTCATTTTATAAGCGTACGGTCCCTCTGGCAATGTTACTGGGAACTGATCGACTGTAAATGTATCAAGTGCTTCGCCAACTTTACCGGATAAGCCGATATTATACTTTTCAACGTTAATTTTTCCGTAATACTCATGTTTTCCATCTAACTCATCCGTTACTTGTGTACCAGCTGGTAAATCTTTCCCGTCGTTGTTCACCCATACTTCCCATTGAAACAAGTCTCGTTGATGGATGTTCTCATGCGGCTCGTTCTTATCTTCCTCTGTCGGTTTGACTGCTCCAACATGCTTTCCTGTTTTCGTCATCGGGCCTTCATTTTTAGGTGTGAACGTAAGTGGAATCGTAATCGGGCCACCTTCTAACGGAATGACGAGCTCTTGCTCAAGACCACCTTGTGCTCCTCTTTCATCAAAATGAGCAACAAACTCAACGTGACCTGTGATTCCCATTGATCCGATATTATTTTGTAATTCGAACGTGACGAGACCATTGGTATCCGTCGTATAGCTAATTTGGTGTACTCCTTCTCTTAATACTCCTGACAAAGAAGTTGGTTCAAACACGACGAGTGATTGAGGCAGTTGTAACGTAAACGTATCGCCTTTTTCATAGTCATATCCCTGTGGCAAGTCAAAATTGTACTTTACCTTCACAGTTTCACCCATTTGTGGGTTTACGTTCGCTGCGTCATTTTCGTCTTTAACAGTCACAGTGCCGATTTGTAGCGAATCAAATTGGATTTTTACTTGTTCTTGAATCGATTGTGCAATTCGTTCTTCTTGTTCGTCTTCTTCTTCTTCTTCCTCTTCTTCTTGCTCTTCTTCATCCATATTTTTTTCTTCTTCTGAAACTTCTTCTCCATTTTCTGGAGTTGGTGCTTCAGTAGGTTTTTCTGTTGGATGAGTTGGTGGTTGTTCTTCAGTTTCCTCCTTTTCTTTTACTGGATCTATTGAATCTTCAGTTTTTTCTTCTTCTGTCTTCTCTTCTAGTAAATTATTCCTTGTGTCTTCTTCTGTTTCTTCTGTCACTGTTTCTACTGCTTCTGAAACGTTAAAGTCATTTTCGTCCATGTCTGCTATCGGAACAATTGTAGATGCCGATGCTTGCATCATGCTTAAAGGACCAATAATCACTTGTGCAACTAGAAACAATGTCACAACTAATTGATTTAACCTCTTCAAAAATAACTCTTCCTTTCCATTATTTGTTTTTTATCCCACATGTGTACCTTCTAACCCATTAGTATCATATCGTACACTACTATTATACTAATACTTATTACACCTTTCTACGTTATATTTTTTTCCTTATAAGAGAAAAATAAAAAACAGTCGAAAAGCTCTATTTTTCTTCGTTATCTTCTTCATTTTTGTATAAAACAACCGATATACGAAGGAGATTAGATTTTAAATGATAGAGGTGTTTCTATGTCAAATCGAATTTTGTTATCTAAGCGACAATTTGATCTTTTGAAATTACTTGAAGAACAAAATAATTGGATGAGTTCAAAAGAATTAGGTAATTGGCTCGGTGTTTCAAATAAAACGATTCAAAACGATTTAAATGAATTAAAAGATCTTATTCCTGAAGGTTGGTCAATCGAAACGAAGAAAGGGCGAGGAATTTTCTTAGAATGTCCTTTTACTGAATCTGTCATCTCTACTTTCCGACATGACGACTCGGAGCTTCTTTATGAGGCAATCCGTTTACTTGTAAATAAAAGGACTCAAACGTTACGCGAATTTAGCAATAAAATTTTTTCTAGTACAACATTGACAAGTATGATTTTAGAAGAAATTGAACAGTTAGCGAAGCAATATTTTTTAACGCTTCATCGTAATCCTTATTACATTTCTGGCAACGAAGGGATGTTACGTTTATTTATTTTTGATACTGAATATTCAGAAATTGGTATGCTGCACTATCATCAATTCATCGATGATCGGCGATTACGATTACAAGAAATTTTGGCACAATCTGCAGGTATTTCACATACACCTTATGGGTTAAACGTATTTTGGTCTTATCTACTTATTACTATTGACCGGATGCGTGATGGTTTTCAAGCAGAACCTTTCCCTGAAGTCGTTGATACGATTATTCGTAATAGTAATCTTTATGAGCGACTTACACCTTTGTTTGAGTGGATTGAATCAGAATTTCTCGTCTCACTCGATGAATATGAGCGACAATATTTATATTTCGCTTTAGCGCATACAGAGTTTTATCTAATTGAATCAAGAACTCCTTATTTTTATCTACACATTAAACGTCCTGATCATGAGTTTCATGAGTTTTATTTATTTTTAACATATTTAGAATTAAACTTTCAACTTCCTCTTTCAGAAGACGAAGAATTTTTAAGAAATCTATTTGATATTTATTATTTAGCTTTAATAAGAGATTTTCGAATCGGTTTTGACTATCGTTCCCCTGATAAATTTTACCGTCACTTTGAAGATAAGCCTTTTCTTCCTTCTAAACGTATTCATCAACTTTGTGATGAATGGGAATCGTTCGGTAGCTTTTCTTTCCAAACAGAAAGTCGCGCTGTTTTAACGACGACTCTACAAACATTCATCATTAAATATACGAGGGTCAAAGTATTGTTTACGACGACTCGTATTTTACCGATTGGAAACTTCAGCTTAAGTGTTCTCGACCGTGAGTTTGCAGGAAAAGCAGACTTTACATGGTTTGAGTTTTCAAGTTTAGATGAGTTGAAAGAAGTAGCAAAAGACTATGATTGTCTCATTACAGACTTCATGTTGCCTAATGACTTTATCGATATCCCTTATGCATTTATCGATATGATTTTTTCAAAGAAAAACTTCAATATTACGTATCGATTAATCGAAAATGTCAAAAGACGAAAAGAACAATCTTATGTCGATCTTCAAGAAATCGTCTATCCGACAAGTGATGCATTTAAAGTTGATAGCCCATTCGCCCAATTGCCACGACTTACCTTAAATGATATTTTTCCAAAGAAACAAAAAAAGACCGATGAAGAGTAAACTCTTCTCGGTCTTTTTCTTATGATTGTTTCGGTGAACGACGACGATTGCCGCCTTTACGTCCGCCTTCATTTCGGCGACTATTGCCTCCGCGGCCTCCGCGACGGTTATTACGTCCGCGTCCGCCTTTGTTGTTACGGTTGCGACCACGACCGCCACCTCCGCCACCACGACGGTTGCGATTTGGTAATGGGCGTTCTTCTGTAATTTTTACAGGTGTCTCATCAGGTTCACGTGTAAGAATTTTTAACGCTGCTGCGATTAAATCGACAGGATCGTTTGATTCGAGTAAGTGATCAGCCATTGGACGGTAATCGTTTAACTCGTTTTTCTCAATCGTTTCGATGAGTTGTTCTTTTGCGAGTACTTGTTGACCAACTAATGCTTCTTCTTCTGTCGGTGGACGAAGTGGTGTCATACGTTGGTTCGTTGTACGTTCAATGACGCGTAAGTAGCTCATTTCACGTGGCACAACAAATGTTACTGACATTCCTTTTTCCCCTGCTCGTCCTGTTCGTCCGATACGGTGAACATAACTTTCAGGATCTTGTGGTACGTCAAAGTTATAAACGTGTGTAACGCCTGAAATATCGAGTCCACGTGCTGCTACGTCTGTCGCTACTAAAATTTCGAGTGTTTGGTTTTTAAACTGACGTAATACAGACATACGTTTCGACTGTGTTAAGTCTCCGTGGATTCCTTCAGCAGAATATCCGCGCACGTTTAATGCTTGTGCTACTTCATCTACACGACGTTTTGTACGTGCGAAAACGATCGCAAGTTTCGGCTTTTGAACGTTTAATAAACGTGTTAATACGTCGAATTTTTCACGGTCTTGAACTTTTACGAAATGTTGTTCAATGTTATCTACTGTCATCGCTTTAGATTTAATTTTGACTGTTACTGGCTCTTTCATGAACTTCTCCGCAATTTTACGGATAGGTCCGGGCATCGTCGCAGAGAAAAGTAATGTTTGGCGTTCCTCTGGTACGTGCGCTAAAATTTTTCGGATGTCATCGATGAAGCCCATGTTTAACATTTCATCTGCTTCGTCTAAAACGAGTGTTTGGACATTCCCTAATTTTAATGTACGACGTTCGATATGGTCGATGAGTCGTCCTGGTGTACCTACAACGATATGTGGTCCACGTTTTAATGCGCGAATTTGGCGTCCGATATCTTGTCCACCAAATACCGATAATACTTGGATACGTTTGCCACGTCCGATACGGTTAATTTCCTCTGATACTTGAATCGCAAGTTCACGTGTCGGTGCGATAATAATTCCTTGCACTGAACGATCGTCTGTGTTGATTCGCTCGACCATCGGTACTCCGAATGCTGTCGTTTTCCCTGTACCTGTTTGTGCTTGTCCGATTACGTCACGGCCTTCAAGTGCAGGCTCAATTGTTCCTGACTGAATCGGTGTCGCCTCTTCAAATCCCATTTTTTCTAATGATTGTTGCGTCGCTTCGCTAATTTGAAACTCTGAAAATTTTGTCAAACTGTTCAATCTCCTTTTTTCTTCTCATTCATTTGGATCATTGGTTACATTGCGAATGAAAACACGGCAAAAACGAGTTTTCAGTTTCGTCACTTCTCCAGCATGAACGATTACGCGTGCAACGTGCAGACGAAATCATTAAAAAATAGTTATTAACCGCATGGATGTGTCTCTCTAGGTGGGAATATGCGTTTGGCGCACTTCAAGTTGTAGAGGGGTATGTGAAAGGAAACCCGGACTTTGCCGAGATATACTCTTTTTATACGTTTCGAGTAGTCAATTTTATTCAAAAAAAATACTCTCCATTTTCGGAATGAAGAGTAATTCGTGTAATGTATCCAATCCTCAAGCAAGTGTAACACGGCT
>JASLGI010000101.1 GCA_030149685.1 Bacillaceae bacterium
GATCCCAATGGATACTTCCTCTGAAAATAGTTCACTTAATGACTCTAACAATGCTTCCATGCGAATTTGATTCATCAATAACCACTCCTTCTACGTAGCTGTGATCCTTTGCTTGCGCGTCTTTCCATTATATCGTATTTACCAACCGAATCTAGAGTTTAAGAAACAATTATTGACAGTCTAAAGTATTACTCGCCTATTATAAAGCGAATTTCGACAATATCCTTACGAAAAAGAGAAGAGCTTTCATTTTCTCTTTATTTGTTTTATCATATTTATACACTTTACTATGTTTTTCATATTTTTTTTATTAATTAAATATCCATCACTGAACGATTAACGAATAGGAGCCGATGAACTAGGGAGGATGAACTGAACACACGAACATTTAATAAGTTTTTTTAACTGTTCTACTAAAATAAGGACCTTTATAAAGGAAATGAACCGCCGAACGATGAAAATAGATGAAAAGGGCTTATTGACTTCACACTTTCTAGTAGGCAACTCTTTCATCCTAATGAAACGATGGTATACTATTTTTAGCCTAGTTATTAATGAATCTTAAACAAAAATACCTATTATGCGTAAGAAAGGATGTGTACACACGATGAGTTTTCAGAATATGAGTGACTTGTCTACTCTTCCTCAATTGATTGACGAACAGTTTTACGTATTCATTTTAAACGATGATGCAACACTCTCTTACTGTAATGAGCGTTTTGCAATGCTTTTAAATGCCAGTAAAGATTCCTTAATTGGAAAACATTACAGTTCATTACCATTTTACTTTGAAAATGAACCTTTTTCACAATCGAAATGGGAACGTCAAGAACCGAAAACGATTCGAATTACGAATCGTTCCGGTCACTCTCACTGGCTCTTTGCCTCTGAATTTCCGATCGTGTCTAAAGAAGAAAACGTACGTCAATACCTTTACGTTGCGACAAACATTACGAAGGAACGCGAAAAATATAATGAAGCAAAACAATTGAACACGTACTTAAAACAAATTGAAGAAGCGCTTCACCAATCTTCAATCGTCTCGATTACCGACTCGAATGGAGTCATCACATACGTCAATGAAAAACTTTGCGAAATCTCAAAATACGATGAATCTGAAATCATTGGAAAAACTCATCGGTTGTTCAGTTCCAATTACCATTCGACGACTTTTTTCTGTCAATTGTGGAAAACGATTCAAAGTGGGAAACAGTGGCAGGGGAATTTGCGAAACAGAGCAAAAGACGGACGCTTCATTTGGTTGAATACGACAATCATTCCTTTCCTTGATGAAAACGGCATCCCCTATCAATATATATCGATCCAAAATGATATTACGAAAACAAAAGAAGTAGAAGCTTCTTTAGAAGTCGCTATGCGAAATGACTTTCAACAAACGGTCAAGCATTTACAAAACATTATTTTTAAATACAAAGTGAACGATCCGCTATCGATTGAATTTACGATGGTTGAAGGTCAATTTCTCGATAAATTAGGAATCGAAACGATCGACTTAAATGGCTTCTCACTATTGAAAAAATTTAAAAAACAACAACGCTTTTTCATTTTAAGAAACTTAATGAGAGCAGCTCGCGGAGAACAAGTGGAGTTTGAATTAGAATATGAAGAACATACGATCCTTATTTATTTATCTCCGATTTTTCAAGAGGACATCGTCAAAGAAGTGGTCGGCACCGGAATTGATATCACCCAACGAAAAAAAGCTGAAGAGACGATCGCCTTCATGGCTTATTACGATTCGTTAACGAAATTACCGAACCGTCAACTTCTCCAGCAATTGACGAACGAGAAAATTACACAAGGTGAAGGATTCGCTTTGCTGTTTATCGATTTGGATCGGTTTAAAAGTGTAAACGACTCGATGGGGCATTTGACGGGAGACCAACTGTTAATTTCTGTCGGTAAGCGTCTCAAACAATGTGTACGTGACAACGATATCGTCGCTCGGTTAAGCGGTGATGAATTCGTCGTCATTTTATCGCTAGAAGATGAAAAGCTCGTCCGTACAGTGACACAACGAATCGTCACGGAAATTTCACTCGTCTTCCAAATTAACAGCTACGACATTTACGTCACGCCGAGCATAGGCATTAGTTTATATCCTAAAGATGGAACGACTTATGAAGAACTGCTTCAACACGCTGATGCTGCCATGTATTTAGCAAAAGATTTGGGTAAAAACAATTTTCAATTTTTTACAGACTCTTTAAGAAAACAAATAAAAGAAAGAAAAACACTAGAACACGATTTACGAAAAGCACTCATGTACGAAAACTTTTCCTTTTACTATCAACCGATTTGGAATGTGAAAAAAAATGAGATCATCGCCATTCAGTCAAAGGTGATGTGGGACCACCCGTTCCGTGGAAAAATAGAAGATCAACATTTCATTCCTCTCGCTGAAAATGCAGGTCTCATTTTACCGCTCGGAATGTGGATGATTCGTCGAGCTTGCATTCAAATTAAAATGTGGCAAGATGTCGGTTACAAATCATTACCTCTTTCAATCCACATTTCGAACCGTTTACTCGATCAACCGTTTTTCGTATCTAAGCTGTTGTCGATGTTAAAAGAAATCGAACTCGATCCACGACATCTTTTACTCGAACTAGATGGTGCTTTTTTAACATCGATGGATGGCGCACAAGAAGTAATGGAACAATTAGACGCACACGGAATTCGTCTCATCATCAATCGATTCGGATCAGGTGGATCGTCATTCGATCAACTACCTAACTGGCCGATTTCAAAAATCAAAATAGATGATACGTTCCTTCAAAATTTAAATGGACCGAACCGTGTCATCATTCGTTCGATGGTAGAATTAGCACACCAATTAAACTTACCGTTACTAGTAGACCGTGTAGATACGAAACATCAGGCTGGCTTTCTCGATTCAACGAACTGTTCGATTCGACAAGGTAACTTTTATGAAGAGCCACTCTCTAATAAAGAATTCGCTCGAAAGTATTTAGAACCTACGTTTCACGAGGGCTCATGAAAGGAACGATCAATAAATGAGTGTCAAACAAAAATTACAAATTAGCTTCGGGATCGTTATCGCTTTTTTATTGGCACTTTCCGCTCTCGGTATGAACGATTTATCTTCGAATAAAAAGATGAGTGCACGCATCCAACTGAAAGAAAACATTGCGAATGAATTTAATGAAGTTGCTTTTCTTACGTTGCGGGCGAATGCTGCGATGAGAGGTTACATGCTCTATCGAGATGATCAAATGCGCAACAACCACCTCTCTCTTCGTGATGAGTTGGATGATACGATACGAATGATTGACAAACTATCATTTGTCGACGAGCGATACGATCAATTTTTAACCGATCTCCGTACATGGGAAAAAAATATCGATGAACGGATTCTTTCATCGCTCGACGATGGAAAATTAGAGGAAGCTGAAACGAATGCTCTTCCTATACTCGGTCAAGGCTCACGTGAACTCGTCTCTTTAGCTAAAGAAATTGCCGATGAACAAGTCGGCGAAATTAACGCATTGCTTCAAGCGAATGATGCGTCGATCAACAAAAGTTTTACGACGATGCTCATCATTATTATTATAGCGACCGCTAGTAGCTTATGGATTGCTACGCGATTCGGTCGAAAGATGACCGCAGTGATCGAACAATTAACTGAACAGACGACAGCTGTAACGAAAGGTGATCTTTCTGCTGAAAATACGATACGGACGAATGATGAATTCGAACAGCTCGGTCGTTCATTCAATACGATGACGCGACAACTTTCGACACTTTTAAAAGAAATCGATCACGCATCGCACAATGTCTCTTCAACATCAGCAACTTTAACTCAACATAGTGAATCCGTACAAAAAGGAGCGGAGGAGACAGAGCGAGCAATTGACATCGTACGTTCTGGAGCTGATGAACAGATGACAACGGTCGAACAAACGACAGAACGGTCATCTACTGTTCTCCATCATATGACGGAGATGCAACAAACATTAGACGACATGTATGTACAATCCGCTCAATCAAAAGATTTAACGACGGTCGGATCAACCGCTGTCGTCCAAGTCGTTGAGCAAATGAATACGGTCGTTCAGACGACAACCGAGCTCGTCGAACAAATTAAAATGTTTGGTCAACAATCATCGATGATCCGCGAAACGATTCAAACGATTAAAAAAATAGCTGCTCAAACGAATTTACTCGCTTTAAATGCATCGATTGAAGCGGCTCGAGCAGGCGAACATGGAAAAGGATTTGCTGTCGTCGCTTCTGAAGTACGGGCGCTCGCTGATCAATCAGCAAATGCCGCTCAAACAGTGGAACAAGTCGTCGAGCAAATTACTTCTTCTGCGGAGCAGATGACGACAACTGCGGAACGGAGTGAGCAAGTCGTCCAACAAGGACAGCAACTCGCTCATGAAGCTGAACAAACATTTCATCACATTTATACGTCGATTCATACAGTAGAAAATGAAGCGACTCGCGTAAAGCATTCGATCACATCAGTCTATGATCAACTGCACGCTCTTATCGAGCAAATCGACACGATTGATGAACTTGCTCAACGTTCTACTCACGAAACGGATCACATTGAAACCGTTTCGAAAAAACAGCGGGAAGCGATGCAAGAAGTTACCCGTTCGGCTCATCGACTCGCTGAGATGGCAAAAGACTTAGAACAACTAATCGATTCATTGCGTACGTAACGAACATGAAACTGATGATCCAACTAAAAAGTGCTTCAGTCGAAAATCGACTGAAGCACTTTTTCTAATTTTTTATTCTCTTATCGTTCCGATGTCCGCTTCGAATGAAACGTAAAAGAATACGGCGTACGATCATCATCTGACAAATCGACAACCCACGGTTGACCGGTCAACGCATCGTACGCATGCAAATTCATTTCCTTTTTTCCATATCCTACATCGTACTGCTTCACGTAAACGGCGTATCCACGCTCATCGATTTCATCGAGTACGTAACGTAACGTGCAATTAATCTGTTCATTCAATGAGTCTTTCACTTTTCGATTCGTCCATTGAATCGACGAACTAGGCGGGAGATCAACGTACAATCCATCATCGCACCGTAAAGAGAGTAACCGACCACTTCGCCGTGAAATCGTACAATGAATCGTCGAATGATTGACAAAGTAGCCATTCATGAACCGATGAAATGTAAATGTGTAATGCTCTTCTTCGACGACTGCTACGCGCTCTCTTCGAATCGTTCCTTCAATTGTGCCGAAAAAACCGACAATGTAACGAACCGCTTCAGCATACGCTTCTTCTTCTGCCCAAACTGTCGACAATGACTGTTTTTCGATATCCGTACCGTGAAAAGCACGTATTTTTCCCCGTTCGTTCACAGTCATCTCGCCGATCCATTCACCGTCTCTCGTCCAACGATACGTTAACGATTCACCCACTTGACGTTC
>JASLGI010000130.1 GCA_030149685.1 Bacillaceae bacterium
AGTTGTTATATAACTTGTTTGGATTAATTACATTGTATTATAACAGCTAAACATATGTCAACACTTTTTGTGCAATTTCCGATAAAATAAATGTGAACGTATTTTGACAAAGGAGAGGAAAGCCTTGTATTTCATTGATAACAAAGGGATTACAGACCCTCGTATTAATTTAGCAATCGAAGAATATGCGGTGAAAAATATGGATATAGAGAAAGATTCTTATCTTCTGTTCTATATCAACGAGCCGTCGATCATTATCGGACGTAACCAAAACACTGCAGAAGAGATCAACACGAAGTTCGTCGACGACAACAATATTCACGTCGTTCGTCGTTTATCTGGTGGTGGCGCTGTCTATCACGATTTAGGGAACTTAAACTTCAGCTTTTTAACGAAAGATGATGGAGAGTCGTTCCGTAACTTCCAAAAGTTCACTGAACCTGTTACAGAAGCGCTCGCTGAAATGGGAGTCGAAGCAAAGCTCGAAGGACGTAATGACATTTTAGTCGACGGGAAGAAAATTTCAGGCAACGCACAATTTGCGACAAATGGCCGTATGTTTAGCCACGGAACATTAATGTTTGATACAGAGATCGAGCGTGTCGTGAAAGCATTAAATGTAAGTAAAGATAAAATCGAATCAAAAGGAATCAAATCGATTCGAAGCCGCGTGACGAACATTAAAGACCATTTGCCGGAAGAACATCAAGACATGACGATTGAAGAATTCCGTATGGCGATTCTCCGTTCGATCTTCGGAGGAGAAGAAAACATTCAATACGTGGAATTAACAGACGAAGATTGGGACAACATTTATGAGCTTTCAAAAGAACGTTATCAAAATTGGGAGTGGAACTATGGCCGCTCACCGAAGTTCAATATGAAACATTCGCACCGCTTCCCGGTTGGGAGTGTTGACGTCCGCATTCAAGTAAAGCGCGGGAAAATGGAAGATATTCATATTTACGGTGACTTTTTCGGTGTCGGTGACGTCCAAGAGATTGAAGAGGCGCTCCGAGGAACAGATTATCGCCGCGATGCGATCGATGAAGCAGTCGCTTCTCTCGATATTGAAAAATTGCTCGGCGGTATTTCAAAAGAAGAATTTATCGATTTAATTTATTAAAGAAGAAAGAAAAACGTGGAGAGTTTCTTCACGTTTTTTCTCTGTCTGAATAACTGTTATACTAAAGAAAAGAAAATTAAAGGAGGGATTTTATGACGACACATCGCATTTATATCGTAGAAGATGATACGAAATTGGCGCAATTACTCGCAGAACATTTGAGGAAATACGATTATGACGTGTTACTCGTCGAAGATTTTGAACGGATCGACGAAGAAGTTGCGCAATTTCAACCCCATCTGATTTTACTCGACATTAACTTACCATCTTATGATGGCTATTATTGGTGCCGTCAACTCCGCCAACAGACGATGTGCCCGATTATTTATATTTCGGCTCGTTCTGGCGAGATGGATCAAATTTTCGCTCTTGAAAACGGAGGAGATGACTTCATTACGAAGCCGTTTAACTATGAAATCGTGTTGGCGAAAATTCGTAGCCATTTACGTCGTTCGTACGGGGAATATGCGGCTCCTTCTTCTGAACGGATCATTGAAGTAGGTGTTTTACAATTGTACGTTGAGCGGATGGAGCTGCATAAAGGAGAAGGCATTATTCCTCTTCAACAAAAAGAATGTGCGATTTTACATTTATTATTAGAAGATGCGCCGAAAGTCGTTTCACGGGAACGGTTGTTAGAAGAATTGTGGGACGATGAAGCGTTCGTCGATGAAAACACGTTGAATGTCAATATCGCCCGTGTCCGAAAAAAATTAGATGAGTACGGAGTTACGTCGAAAATTGAAACCGTTCGAGGAGCAGGGTATCGATTTATCGTCAGTGAAGAAGAACGATGAATTGGCGAGCGATTCAGCTGTTTTTAAAAGAACATATGACGTTTCTTATGTTTCAATTAGGACTTCTTCTTTTTATCCTCGCTCTTTTTTGGCTCGAAGGATTTCGTAATATGTATACAGCGGGATATGCGCTTTTACTCGGATTTGTTTTTACGAGCGGATATTTATTGTTGAAATATTTAGCGAGACGTCATTTTTATCAGACGATCGTGTCGCGCCCGAAAACGATGGAAGCGTTATTACTTAAATTTTCATCCACACCGGAACATATCGAAACGACGCGTTACATGCGGGAAAGTTATAAATTGTACCAAGGAGAAGTACAAAAGCTGTACGATGCACAACACCGTCAACTGCACTTTATTAACCAATGGGTCCATCAAATGAAAACACCGCTTTCTGTCATGTCACTTTTACTCCAAGAAGAAGAGTTAAATAAAAAAAGTATGGCAGAAGAATTGGAAAAAATGCAACGAGGGTTAGAAGCAGTACTCGTCAATGCGCGATTAGAAACGTTCGAAGAAGATATGCGCATTGAACGTGTCGCCTTACGCCCATTCGTTCAATCGGTCGTCAATGAACATAAACGATTGTTTATTACGAATCGTGTCTTTCCGACGATCGATATCGACGATGAGATTGTCGTTGCAACGGATCAAAAATGGTTGAAAATTGTGTTGACGCAGTTTATTACGAATGCGGTGAAATATACGTTTGAAGAAGGGAAGAAAGTGTATATTGAAGCGCGTGTAGAAGAAGGAAATATCGCCCTTTCTGTACGCGATGAAGGCATCGGTATTCCTGCGAGTGATTTAAAGCGCGTGAGACGTCCGTTTTTCACAGGAGAAAATGGTCGCCTCACTGGAGAGTCGACAGGAATGGGTCTTTACATCGCACAAGAAGTGTGTACGCGTCTCGGCCATGCGTTTACGGTCGATAGTGTACACGGAGAAGGAACGACGATGACGGTATATTTCCGCATCGATGAAGGAGGAACGATTGATGAACGACGACCGACCGATCATTCAGCTCAAACAATTGACGAAGATTTATGAAGGAAAAGTGATGCACCGAGCATTGAACCGACTCGACTTTGAAGTAGAAGAAGGTGAATTCGTCGCAGTCATGGGGCCATCTGGCAGTGGAAAGACGACATTGTTGAACATAATTGCAACAGTCGATGAGCCGACGTATGGCGATGTGTGGATCGATGGTATTCAACCGGAACGATTATCAGAAGAAGCACTCGCACAATTTCGTCGCCGCAATTTCGGCTTCGTTTTCCAAGCGATCCATTTACTCCAAATGTTAACCGTTGAGGAAAATATCGTTTTACCACTTACACTCGATGGCTTACCTGTTCGAGAGATGGAGCGCCGATTAAAAACAGTCGCAGATGCGTTACATTTACACGATATTTTAGACCGTCGTCCGTATGAATTGCCCGGTGGGCAAGCGCAACAAACAGCGATCGGTCGAGCAGTCATTCATCAGCCGAAAATTATTTTAGCCGATGAACCGACGGGAAATTTAGATTCGCAAGCAGCGAAAAATGTATTAGAGCTATTGACTGAAATTAATGAAACGCGTGGAACGACGATGGTGATGGTTACGCATGACCCTGTAGCAGCGAGTTATTGCGATCGTGTGTTATTTATTAAAGATGGACAATTTTTCAATGAATTGTATCGCGACGAACATCGTCAAACATTTTTCCAACGGATTTTGAACGTTTTATCATTACTCGGTGGACAAGTGCAAGAGCTTCGTCACTTGTAAAAGGAGGCTATTATGACGTTTCAACAGTTTGCTCTTCGAAATGTCGTCCGAAATCGACGGGCGTATGCGGCGTTTTTCATGGCGAGTGTATTTTCTGTCATGGTATTCTTTTTATTTTCGATGTTACTGTTTCACCCGTCGATTGAAAACCGGTTTTTAAGAGAAATCGCTTTTGTCGGCATGGGGATTTCAGAAGTTATTTTATATATGTTTACGTTATTTTTCTTATTTTATTCGATGCGTGCCTTTTTACAAGCGCGTTCGACGGAGTTTGGTGTTCTTATTCAGCTCGGAATGTCGAATAAGCAACTGAACCGACTCATTTTTATTGAAACGATGTTTATCGGCTTAGCGGCGATCGTCGCTGGACTATTTTTCGGGCTCATTTTTACGAAGTTTTTCTTCATGCTCGTACGAGAAATCGTCGCGGTGCCGAGTTTACCTTTTTATTTATCGTGGAAGCCATTTGCGTTGACGATTGGCGCATTCGTCAGTTCTTTCGTATTGATTGCGATTATCGCTCCGCGGTTTATTAAAAAAGCGCCGATCAATGAGCTCGTACAAGCAGAGACGGAGACGAGTCGAGCAGAAGAATTTTCTTCCATGCGCGCGACACTCGGACTCTTTTTACTCGCAGCAGCGTATACGTTTGCGCTCACGGTTGAAAATTCGCACATCCTCGCATTCGTTTTATATTTTCCACCGTTATTGTTAATCGGGACGTATTTGTTTTTTACCGATACGTTGCCATTTTTATTTGAATGGCTCCGACAGAAAAAATCATTTTATTGGCGCCATTTTTATTTACTTTCTGTCACGGAAGGGATTATTCGATTAAAAGAAAATGCGCGAATGTTTTTCATCGTGACGATCGTTTCGACGGTTGCATTTATGTCGGTCGGTGTTCTCGCTTCACTCACTTCGTTTGCTTCGCAATACCGAGCGGTCAATCCACTCGGGCTCGTCTACAAAAGTGAGCCGAACAATCCGTACGAATGGGTGCATATCGGAGGACTTGTGAAAGAGTTAGAAGAAGAAAATATCGATTATGAACTGATTCGGATGCGCGCTTACGAACAACATTCAACGGCGACTGAATTGCCCGTAACGATCATCGATGAACAACCGATGAACTTACTCGCTCGCCTCGGAGGAAAGCCGACGTACACGTTAACACGTGGTGAAGCGGTGTTCTTACCACCGACAGCTAGTGCGGAAGAAAAGCTTCGGTATGAAGCGACAGAGACGTGGCTAGAGCCAGCTCATCTTCCAGTACGAATTCAAGGTTCGTTTAGTAGTGAGTTGCTGCCGGCGAATGCAATCGGCACGAATGCGATCGTTTTGAACCATTACGATTTTACGCAACTAGAAAAAACATTGCCTCGTGCGATTCCGAATGGCTTTACGTATTATGCGTTCGTCATTCCTGATTGGCAACGAACAGAGACAATCGGCCGCGTCATTGAAGAAACGTACGTGGCGACAGGTGTCGTTCGAGGGCTTCCGTTTACATTCGATAACCCGGGTGCTAATTATGCGATTTTGCGGATGACGTTTTCTCTTTTATTATTCATTGGATTGTTGCTAGCGGGGGTACTCTTTCTCGCAGCGGGTAGTTTTATTTATTTCCGTCTCTATACGTCGCTCGATCGCGAACGACGAGAGTTTTCTGTGTTGAATCGTCTCGGAATGACGACGAAGGAATTTAAAAAAGTCGTTAACCGTCAACTTATTCCGCAATTTTTCTTCCCGTGGGGAGTAGCGCTCATGCATAGTGCCTTCGCCTTTTTCGCTTTACAAAAAATATGGGAAACATTAGCGGAAATATCGATTGCAAAAGAGATGATTCTCGTATTAGCTGGATTTACAGTATTACAATATATTTACTTTTATTTAATCCGTTGGCGTTATCTCGTTCACGTAACGACGCCAAGATAGGGGGAAATCATTTGGTCGATCAAAGCGTTCAACAACAAGCGAAACAAACACCGACGCGTATCGCTTATATCGAAGGAGATCGCGAAGTGACGTACGCGTCATTGAATGAGTCTGTCGATGCGCTCGCTTATTTTTTCTATAAACAAGGGATTCGAAAAGGCGATCACGTCGCTTTATTACTTGAAAATGAGTCATTGATGGTAGAGGCGATGTATAGTTTATTTCGTCTCGGCGCAGTCGCGGTACCGGTGAACCCGCATTATCCTGCCGGAGATATCGCTTATATCGTCGAACAGAGTGAAGTAGTCGCTCTTATTAGTCATGAAGAAATATTAGCCCCATTACGGACGTATTCTTTTTCTCAACGCGTTCGTTATTGGGCGGTTGACCGAGGAGATCTCGTCGTCGAAAAAGGAAAAAAAGCACCTGAGACGTCGCATGAACCGACGGACGTCGCGATGATTTTATATACATCAGGAACGACAGGACGTGCAAAAGGTGCGATGTTGACGCATGAAAATATTTATGCGAACGCAAGAGATTTTGGCACATCGCTTCAATACGATGGCGAGGACCGCGTCATTGCGACATTACCGATATTTCACGCATTCGCTTTAACGGTCGTCGTTCATGCGCCACTCATCCGAGGAGCGAGCTTGATCCTCGTCCCGTCATTCAGTCCGCGCGTCGTCCTTGACGTTGCAGAGCGATATGAAGCTACTGTTTTTGCCGGAGTGCCGACGATGTATCATTTTTTAACAGAATATGCGAAAGCGCATCAACGAGTAGACGCCTTCCGTACGATCCGTGTTGCTATATCAGGCGGCTCTTCTATGCCGGTTGCGATGCTCGATGCGTTTGAGTCGACATTTGGCGTACGTGTATCTGAAGGGTACGGATTATCTGAAGCATCACCAGTGACGAGTTTTAACCCGCTCGACCGCGAACGTATTCCTGGTTCCGTCGGGCAACCGATTGCGAATGTCGAACAAAAAATTGTCGACGAGAAAGGGCGAGAAGTTCCTCACGGGGAAATCGGAGAACTAATTGTCCGGGGCCCGAACGTAATGAAAGGTTATTATAAAAATGAAGCGGCGACGAACCGGGCATTAAAAGATGGTTGGCTCTATACAGGAGATTTAGCTCGTCGTGACAATGAAGGATATTTTTACATTATTGACCGAAAAGACGATTTAATGATCGTCGGTGGTCATAATGTCTATCCGCGTGAAGTTGAGGAAGCGTTGTATGCATTAGAAGAAGTCGAAGAAGCTGCTGTCGTCGGTGTCGATGATTGGGATTACGGGGAAGTTCCAGCAGCGTATGTCGTTTTCCGAAACGAGCGATTAAGTGTTGAAGAAGTACAAAAGCGATTAGCGCGTACGTTAGCGACTTATAAATTGCCACGCTACGTCTATGCGTTAGATACGTTGCCGAAAAGTGCGACAGGTAAAATATTGCGTCATGCGTTACGGCGAAGATAGTAAAGGAAAAAATAACAACCTAGTAGCTATTTATTTTTTAATAAGTAGCACTAGGTTTTTTATTTGGATAAATACGAAAAAACGTATGGATATTGAATTGTACGAAAATTTCCACAAAATCAACGGAGCTATCTAGTATACTAAGACGTATACTTTCTATCGATAACGTACGAAAGGGATTGAATGATTATACGTATTCGTGTATAATCACGAGAAAATTACTTGAGGGGAACGATTTGAATGAGAAGAGAAAGAGACTTTTTAGGAGTAAAAGAAGTACCAGTAGAGGCGTACTATGGGGTGCAGACGATGCGGGCGGTAGAGAACTTTCCGATTACAGGACATCCAGTATCTTCTGCGTTTATTCGTGCATTAGCGTACGTGAAAAAAGCGGCAGCGCTTGCGAATATCGATGCAGGGTTTTTAGAAAAAGAAATGGGAGAAGCGATCGTGCGCGCAGCGGATGAAGTGATTGAAGGGAAGTTTCACGATCAATTTATCGTCGATGCGATTCAAGGAGGCGCAGGAACGTCGACGAACATGAATACGAATGAAGTCCTCGCAAATCGCGCGTTAGAAATTCTCGGCTATGAACGAGGTCGTTACGACATAATTAGTCCGAACTCTCACGTCAATATGTCTCAATCGACAAATGACGTCTTTCCGACAGCGATGCACGTGGCGATTTTAATGGAAGTGCCCGCACTTTTACGAGCACTCGAGCGACTAGCAGCGACATTTACTCAAAAAGCGGAGCAGTTTGCGCCGTTGATTAAAATGGGGCGAACACACTTGCAAGATGCAGTGCCGATTCGTCTCGGACAAGAATTTCAAGCGTATGCAAACGTTGTGCAAAGAGGGCGTCGTCGTATCGCTCAATCGGTAGAAGATTTACATGAAATCAATTTAGGTGCGACCGCTGTTGGAACAGGGCTTAATGCAGACCCGCATTATATTGAACGTGCCGCACATTATTTAAGCGCGTATACAGGCATTCCTTTTCAAACGGCGACTCATTTGGTCGATGCGACGCAAAATACAGAAGTGTACATCCACGTATCGAGCGCTTTAAAAGGGATGATGATGAGTTTATCGAAAGTTGCGAACGATTTACGTCTCATGGCGTCCGGGCCGCGTGCAGGATTGTATGAAATTACATTGCCTCCTCGTCAGCCGGGTTCGTCGATCATGCCAGGGAAAGTAAATCCTGTCATGGCGGAAGTCGTCAATCAAGTCGCTTTTCAAGTCGCAGGAAATGATTTAACGGTGACGATGGCTTCGGAAGCGGGACAGTTTGAATTGAACGTCATGGAGCCGGTATTAATTTACAACTTATTGCAGTCGATCGATATGATGACAAATGTCGTCGGCGTCTTTGATGAATATTGTGTCATCGGTATCGAAGCGAATGAGCAAAAAATGGCTGACTACGTGCGCCACAGTATCGGTATTATTACAGCGATTAGCCCACATGTCGGTTATGAAAAAGCATCGCTCATCGCAAAAGAAGCGCTAGAGACGAATGAGCCGATTCGCGACCTCTGTTTAGCTCACGGCGTATTAACAGAAGAAGAACTCGACATTATTTTACACCCAGAAGAAATGACTGCACCAGGGATTGCTGGAACGGAACACCTCAAAAGAAAATAAAGAAGATGAAAACTGAGCGAACGTCTCTTGAGAGGACGTCGCTGAGTTTTCTTTTTATGAAAAAACGTTCAATAAATGGGAGAATATGTTACACTTTTTATTATAGAAACAAAAGTAATTGATAGGAGGAGATGTAGTGAGTATTCGTCATCAATTAGAACATGTTCAACTATCGAATGTCATGGAAGTCGTCGTCGCTGAAAAATTGAGTGCTCATATTGGTGCATTCAATATGACATGTACGTGCGACCGCTGTCTATCTGATGTGTTAGCACTTGCGTTAAATGAATTACCTGCGAAATATATCGTAAACGATGCTTTAGAACCCGTCGTTCGCGCAGCACATGAAGCGGACCAGGACGAGGCGACGAAAGTGTTGGCAGTGCTCAGTTATGCCACGAAGAAAGTGAGCGATGCTCCACGATGTACTGAAAATACAAAAAACGGATAAAAAGTTGCGCTCTCATGAACAAACTCCCCGACTTTGAAAATAAAATAAAAAATCGAGCAGGTTTATACAAAAAATAAATAACGAATTGGTAGTTTTAACCGTTTCAATTCGAGGTCTTTTTGGGTAATATAGTGTCTGGGAGTGATTGTATTGAAAATAGCAGTAGTTACGGATAGTACGGCATATTTGCCGAAAGAAGTGATAGAGAAATATTCAATTTATACGATTCCTTTAACGGTAACGATCGGTGAGGAAGTGTATGAAGAAGAAGTTACACTTTGTGCGACAGCGTTTTATGACAAAGTACGTGGGAGTGGGACACTACCGAAAACGTCACAACCGCCTGTCGGAAAGTTTGTTGAATTATTTGAGCAATTAAAAGAAGAAGGATATACAGATGTCATTAGTGTTCATTTATCGAGTGGGATCAGCGGAACATATAATGGCGCGATTCAAGCAGGAGAAATGGTTGATGGGTTAACCGTTCATGCGTATGATTCTGAAATTGCTTGTTACGTGCAAGGATTTTACGTAATTGAAGCCGCACGTTTAGCACAAAAAGAAATTGCCCCAGAGAAAATTGTCGCTCATTTAGATGAAGTGAAAGAAACTGTCGATGCGTACTTTATGGTAGATGACTTATCGCATTTACAGCGCGGTGGGCGTTTATCGGGCGCAGCGGCGATGATCGGCAGTTTACTCCAAGTAAAACCGCTTCTTCATTTCGTCGATACGAAAATCGTACCGTTTGAAAAAATTCGAACGAAGAAAAAAGCGTATAAACGAATGAGTGAATTACTCGCAAAACAAGCTGAAACGATGCCTGTTGAAGCGGTGATCATTCATGCGAATGCGGAAGAAGAAGCGAAAAAATGGAAGAGCCAATTAGAAAAACAATTGCCACAAGTTGAATTCCATATTAGCCATTTCGGTCCAGTCATCGGCACTCACTTAGGTGAAGGTGCGATGGGACTCGGATGGAAAAAACGATTCGAAGAGTAGGAGGATGAAGATGGAAGAGGAAATTGTTCGTTATTTACGCGGACGCGTTTTCCCTCTTTCAACCCTTCCTTTTCCACAAACAGTCGTTCAGTCGTTCATTGAACGAGGATTGATAAAAACGAAACGAGGGGTGAGTGTTCAACGTCGCCTCTTTCGTCGTTTTTACCGTTGTGAACGATGCCATAACATAGACCAGCAACAATTTACTACATATTTTTGTCCGAGCTGTAAGGAACAATGTACGTATTGCCGTCATTGCCTCGCACTCGGCCGTATATCGACGTGTACGACTCTTTGTACTGTACCAAATACAGGCAAAGCGAAAGAGCGAGAAGTACCCGTATGGGAAGGAACGTACTCGCCACACCAACGAAAAGCTGCAGAACAAATGACTACTCATGCAGCGCATGCGCCTCAACTCCTTTATGCGGTATGTGGCGCAGGAAAAACAGAAGTGTTATTTGCACCCATTCGCGCAGCCCTTCAACGGGGGGAATACGTCGCTGTCGTCTCACCGCGCGTCGATGTTATTCGCGAATTACTACCAAGAATGAAGAAAGTTTTTAAAAATATTGATATACTTGTCTTGTATGGGGGTAAAAAGCCACAGCCGATGGAAGCCCCTCTCGTATTAGCGACGACGCATCAACTGTATCGTTACGAACATGCATTTGATGCGATCTATGTCGACGAAGCGGATGCATTTCCTTACAGCGCAGATGAAACATTACAACGAGCGGTAAAAAAATCGGTTAAACGAGAAGGACATATTCATTTCATTACTGCTACTGCGACAGACGAGATGGTGAAACATTACGAACGCGTCGGAAATGTCTTAACGATTCCGGTTCGTTATCACGGATATCCATTACCAGAGCCGACGTATCGTGCAAGTTATTTTTACCGCGAACAATTAAAAAAAGGACGACTCGTTCGCCCGGTCAAACGATGGTTACAACGCGTCGTGCAACAAGAAAAGCCGTATTTGCTATTTTTCGCATCAATCGAAGAAATGATGCTCGCTTTACCACTCGTCCGAGCAATCGACCCGACTGTCCGTGCCGTACACGCATCGAGTGAGACGAGAAAAGAAGACGTTCTCGCCTTACGCGAAGGGACTGTGCGCGGACTGTTGACGACGACGATACTTGAACGAGGAGTGACGATACGAGGCGTACAAGTAGCAATACTCGGAGCAGAGCGGCGCATTTTTACGAAAGAAGCAATCATTCAAATTGGGGGACGTGTCGGAAGAAGTAAAGAAGAACCGACGGGCGACTTTTTCTTATTTCATCACGGAAAAACATTCGCGATGGATGCAGCGCGACGAGAAATTCGTCGGTTGAACGAGGAAGTGTTCGGATGATTTGCCTTCTTTGTGCGAAGCAGTGGACGCCTTTACCGACGTGGAAACAGTTGCTATTACTAGAGCGCCCACCTTCTGTATGTCCATCGTGTTTTTCAACATTTACCCCCTACCCGGAAGAAAAGATTACGCTCGACTGTGGACTAAAGGTGTATGTCCTTTATACTTATGATGAGTCGATGCAACGAGCGCTTTATCAATATAAAGGACGACAAGATGTTGCGCTCGCTTCCTTTTTTTCATCCATCGTGGCGCGATGGCTCACGCGTCGCCGATATGATCGAGTTGTACCGATACCAGCGCATCCAGACAATGTGAAGCGTCGGACATTTGCTCATATTGATGCGATGTTAGACGCTGCTCACATTCGATATGACCATGTATTACGTAAGACAACTTCGGAACGTATGAGTGAAAAGAACCGAGAGGAACGACTCGCTTACCGCCAGTTATTTGCCCCGATTGTTAGTAAAGTCTCAGCTGACGATACTTATTTACTCGTCGATGACGTCGTAACGACAGGGAATACATTATGCCAAGCAGCGGAAGTTTTACACCGTCTCGGAGCTCAAGAAGTAGAAGCACTCGCAATTAGTCGTCCGCTATAAAATAAGGAGGAAGATTCTAATGGCAGAAGTAAGACAATGTCCAAGGTGCCATGCGTTATTTAATTACAATGGCCTACGTGATATTTGTGCCGCTTGTGCACAAAAAGAAGAAAAGTTATATGACGAAGTGTATCGATTTTTACGTCGACGCGAAAATCGCGCAGCGACTGTCGAGCAAATCGAAGAACAACTCGGCGTTGACCGACAAATGTTGTATGACTGGGTGAGGAAAGGCCGTTTACAAACAGCGCAGTTTCCCGGCCTCGGTTACCCTTGTGATCGTTGCGGAGCACTCACCCAATCAGGCAAAGTATGTGAAGACTGTCAAAAAGAACTGGAAAACGACCTTACACGTATTCAAACGATTGAAGAAGTACGCGAATCTCTTCGAGAATCTGAACACGCGACGTATCACCGTCGTGGAAAATAAGATAAAAGAACTAAACAAAAAGTAAAACGAACCGAAAATAAAAGTAATGAAACAATAGTCTTCATCTCGCTTGAAAAGGATTTTCGACGAGATTGTTCATTATATGCAAATGAAGGAGCTTTTTAGAACAATCTATTCGTTCTTTGCATAAAGAAGAAAACATGCCACATAGAAGTACGCGACAGGTCGCGATAGATGGAACGAAAAGGAGGATTACTGAATGAAATTATCGAAATTACAGATGCAGACAGTGAACCCTTACCGATTACACGAAATGCATACGGTGAAGACGAATCAAGTACGCCGTCAAGACCAAATTAATCTTTCGTCGCAATCGAAAACTACGGCAGAGCCACCTTCTTTTGAAGCGGTTCGTCAACAAAAAATTGACACACTGAAACAAGATATTCAGCACGGCGGTTATGATGTGAATAAACGAGAACTTGCTGAAAACTTACTCCGTTATTACCGCTCGTAAGTAAAAGGGGGATCAAAAGGAGATGCATGAATTATTAATGAGTCTCCGCGCATTGACGAAACTCCACGAGAGTTTGTACAAAATCGCTGTCGATAAGATGAACGACTTAAAAAGCGATCAAGTCGAACGACTCGATGAGCAGTTAAAAGCGGAACAATCACATCTTGCTGCGATACGCCAAGTCGATCGGCAACGAGAACAAGCTGTGCAGTCGCTTGCTCGTACATACGGTATGAGTGAGACATCTCCGACTGTCAGCGAATTACTCGCTGTCATAACCGACGAAAGTGAACGTCAACAACTCGCTGAAGCGAGAGAGCAGTTATTAGAAGTGATGCAACGATTGCAACAACAAAATGAATTAAACCAACAATTGACGTATCAGTCGCTCCAAGTCGTCAACTTTTCTTTAAGTATGTTTCGACCACCGAGTGGGGAAACGATGAATTACTCGAAAGAAGAAGTAGCAGGTGTACGAGGAGCGCAGAAAAAGGGATTATTCGATTCACATATCTAAGGAGGGAATTTGATGCGTTCAACATTTATGGGATTAGAAGCGAGTAAGCGTGGGCTTTATACACAACAATCTGCGCTTTACACGACGGGACATAACGTTTCGAATGCGAATACAGAAGGGTATTCTCGTCAACGCGTCAACATGCAAGCGACAGCTGGTTATCCAGGTGTCGGCCTCAATGCCCCGACTGTTCCCGGATTTATCGGAACGGGTGTTGAAGCAGGATCGATCCAACGTGTGCGCGATCAATTTATCGATAAGCAATTTCGTCAAGAGACGAATAAGCTCGGTTATTGGCAATCGCGTTCAAATGCGATCGAGCAGTTAGAAGACGTTATGAACGAGCCGTCTGAATTCGGCCTTCAACGTTCACTGTCACTCTTTTGGCAGTCGTTACAAGACGTTGCGGCGCACCCAGAAAACGGCGGGACACGCGCGGTCGCTATTGACCGAGGTGTTGCGGTTGCGGAGTCGTTCAACTATATGAACGCTTCGTTAAAAGATATTCAACGAAATTTACGCAGTGAGATTGAAGTGTCTGTTACTGAAATTAACTCGATTCTCGATCAAATTGCCGGACTGAATAAACAGATCATCGAAGTTGAACCGAACGGCTACATGCCGAACGATTTATACGACGCGCGTGACACGTTGATCGATGAGTTAGCGGAATTTTTCCCTGTGGAACTCGATTATACGAAGTCAGGCGGTCGCGCATTAGCGAGTGCTGAAGGGCTCGTCACTGTATCGGTCCGCGTCGGCGGAGAGACGATTCAACTCGTCAACGGCATTGACCGAGTCAATGTTGAAGCGAATTATGCGCAACCAGGAGAAGAGTACCGAAAAGAGCTTGAGCCGTTTACGAGTTTATCTGTGTCAGGGATGACAGAGATTACAGAACCGGTGGCGAAAAAAGAAGATGGCTCATTACAAGTCGTCGCGAAAATGGCGCGCTATACAGATATGCCATCGACAGGGAAGTTTGCTGGAATTGTCGACTCGTACGGTTATTTAGATAATGGGGTGCACAAAGGATTATATCCCGATCACCTCAATGAGCTCGACCGACTCGCCCAAGCATTCGGAAAAGCGTTTAACGAACAGCACGCGCGAGGAATTTCGAAAAATAAAGGATTGGCGACGGAAGCGTCGGCGTTCTTTACGACGAAAGACCGTCCGGATGGAAATATTATCGCGTGGCGGACGATTACGGCTGAAAACATTCAAGTGAATGAGAAAATTCAAAACGATCCGTCGTTATTACGTGCGGCGTCGCATAACGCAGCGGATGGGGAAGAAGGGAACGGAGCGAATGCGAAAGCGTTAGCAGATATCCAACACCTCATTTTATCGGACGGACCGGACCGTGGCGGATTAAACGGTGCATCGATTCAAACATTTTTCGAAGGAATGATCGGAGAACTCGGTGTACTCGGACAACAAGCAGTACGAAATGAATTTAACGCGACAACGATGAAAGAGTCGATCGAATATCGACGCGCCTCTGTCATGAGCGTTTCACTCGATGAAGAAATGACAGATATGATCCGTTTCCAACAAGCGTATAACGCATCTGCACGTATGATTACAGCGGTAGATGAAACGTTGGATAAAATTATTAACGGAATGGGCCGTGTCGGCTTATAACTTTTAGATGAAGGAGGGATACTATGCGTGTTACCCAATCGATGCTTTCGAACAATATGCTTCGAAATTTATCGACGAGTTATAATAAAATGGGGAAATTGCAAGACCAGTTAAATACCGGAAAAAAAGTGAACCGCCCGTCTGACGATCCTGTCGTTGCGATGCGTGGTGTCGCATACCGTCACCAAGTCGCAAAAGTCGAACAGTTTCAACGCAATATCGGCGAAGTGCATAGTTGGTTAGATAGTACAGATGCGGCGCTCGACAATGCGGGACTCGTCTTACACCGCGCACGAGAACTGATGGTGAACGTACCGACGGATTCATTGACGTACGATGATCGCCAAAAAATCGTGCAAGAGTTGAAGCAATTACGTGACAGTATGCACGACATTGCGAATACGAAAGTCGGCGACAAATATATTTTCAGTGGAACGAAAACAGGTGCACCTTTGTATGCGCGAGAAAATATCGATAATGCTTATACAGAACTTCCTGGAACGGAACCGACGAAATATATTTTAAACGGAACGGATGATAACGGTGTCCTTCGCGACGTCCGTATTGAAGTGTTTGACGGTATTGAATTACAAGTAAACACGGTTGGACACGAATTGTTCGGAACGTTGGATGAAAAATTTAATGCGATGATTGAACAAATTGAAAACCCAGACGAACAAGCGGAGTTAGATACACATATCGCTTCTTTAGATGAAGCGTTAAACCTCGTATTAGAAGAACGTGCGGTAGTCGGGAGTCGTCAAAACCGTGCAGAGTTGATGGACAATCGACTCGATTTACAAGAGTTATCGGTAAAAAAACAGATGTCGCAAAACGAAGATATCGATTATGAAGTAGCGATCACAGATTTAATGACGCAAGAATCGATTCATCGTGCGGCACTTTCTGTAGGAGCACGAATTATTCAACCGACTTTAGTCGACTTTTTACGTTAAAGAAAAGCTGGCTCTTTCACGAGTCAGCTTTTTTGTAAAGGAGTGGTTTTATGCCGATTGCACGTATTCAATTAACGACAGAGATGGCGCAACTCGGATTGCAAATTGAGCGACCGATACAACGTATTGAACAACCGAAAGCGACAGTAGAAATAGAGCAACCTGCAGCAATTCTTGAAATGAGTCGCGAACGTCCTCAACTGACGATCGACTCGACAGAAGCGTGGGCCTCGATGAACTTAAAGTCCGTTCGCCGGTCGATCGAAGAATTTGCTAGTGAAGGACGTCAAGGAGTACTCGAAGGAATTGCCCGGCGCGCAGAAGAAGGTGACCGAATGATGCGGATCGAGCACGGTGGAGAAGCGATTCAAGACATTTCTAAAGAAAATGCGACACCTCCTCCTGCTCCGTTCAACGTCCGTTTTTTACTCGGCCGATTCGGTGTAGAAACGTCGTATGACCCTGGAAGGTTAGATATTCAAATTGAACGAAACGAACCGCGCATCGACGCACGAGTCAATGCGCCGATTCATGACTACACCCCGGGGAAAGTAACTGGTGTGATGGAGCGTTACCCGAGTGTGACCGTCGACGTTCAAGCATAAAAAAAGAAAGTGCCTCGTATTCGACGAGCGCACTTTCTTTTTTTAATACAATACTTTTTTGTTAATTCGTTCGAACACTTGGACAGACTTCCATTGACTCGCAATGAACGGCACGAGTAATACGAAGTGAACGATACTCCATTGTTCGAGAATGCCTGTTTGAATGAGCCCCCACCCGATGAAAAACATACCTAGGACGTAAAATGAAACGCCCGGACAGATGAGTGCGTAACTGCCGACCGATGCGTTCGGACTTTCTTTATGCGTATACTCTTCGAAATAGCCGATACGGCGTAAAATGATGTACCCGATAAGTAAAAAGGCGATTTCGAGAGAAAGTAAAATCGCGAGAACGAAAAACATCGCAAACGGTGATGGCGCTACGTTGAAAAAGTTGTAGCTCGCGCCGGAATAGAGACGAACGAACGTAATTCCCATCACTGTAAGGACTGGAATCATGATCCAAAGGGTTGGCGCACTTTCTTTCGGGATACCACGCTTGAGCATTTCGCGCACACCGAGCATCGTTTTCACGAGCCCTAATGAAACGGCGATCGTCGCAAAGAAAATCGATAAAATCATCGCCGTTGCGCTCGTTGCACCGACGCGACTCATTCCAGCAGGTGCGGCAAGACCGACGGCGATCATACCGAATGCGAAAATCGCAAGCATTTGGCCTAAATGGTTGTTTTTCGTCACGTCAAATGTTCCTTCTAAAAAGCGCGTGAAATACGACACGTAAATCGATAATGCGTACAGTCCGACGAGGAAGAACGCTAGGATCGCTCCTGGTAATAAATATTCGATGACGTCCCATAATCCTGGAACGAGTACGGCACCTAAGACGAATGAGACGTTCAGCGTCATTCCGTATGTCAGTGGCATCGCCATGAGAGACACAGCGTTATTGGATGCGACGAGCGTTTCGTAAGCCGGTGTCTTTTTCCACGTGCGATATTTGCGAATGTTCCAGACGAGATAGTAAAAGTGACGACTCGCAAAGAAAAGAATCGCTACGTAAACGAGCGCGACAGCAATTTTTTGAATGAGTGAGTCGCCGGTTAAAATCGCCCACATGTCGGATGCAAGTGGCATCGGTGTTTCAGGATGTGGGATGAAAAACATGAAGTACATGAAAAATGAGACGGCGATTCCGCCGTTACCGAGTGCGGCTAAAAAGTATTGTGGGTTGTATGTGATTCGTTGATTCATGATCGTTTCCTCCTTTAATTTTAATACCTCTAGGGGTATATAGAAAAATATCTAGTTGCTAATTTATAATACCCACGGGGGTTTCGTCAAAAAGAATAGAGGATAAAAAGTGACAAATTGTTGAATTGTGACAAAGTCGTAGGGGAGAAGGGGAAAAGATTGTGAAAAAGCTCACAGAAGAGAAGGGAGGGGGGATAGATAGCGCAGCGGTAGAAGGAAGAAAAAGGTGAAAAAAGAGGAAAAAGTGAATAGAAACGAAAAAAGTAGGGGAAAACGGTCGAAAGAAACCGATATACCTAGTAAGATAGGGGAAACTAGAAAGAAGAGAGGAAATGAAAAATGAAGATCAACACGAAATTTCACGGCGCGATTGAAGTGGAACGAAGTGACTGTTGGGCGTTCCCTCAAGGGGTACCAGGCTTAGAAGATGAAAAAGAATGGATCATTTTACCGATCGACGGGGAAGATATTTTTCAAGTATTGCAGTCGACGAAGACGCAAGAAGTAGCTTTCATCGTCATGAATCCGTACATGTTGTCACCGACATATGATCTCGTCTTAGACGAAGCGACAGTCGAACTACTCGAGATCGAACGACAAGAAGATGTATTAGTACTCGCAGTCGTCACATTACGTGAACCGTTCAGCGCATCGACATGGAATGCGCAAGCGCCACTCATTTTAAACGCGAAAACGAAAAAAGGTCGTCAAATGATTACGAACAATAAAAACTACCTCGTGCAAACGCCCCTTTCACAAGGTGGTGAATAAGGATGCTCGTACTCTCAAGAAAAGTAGGAGATAAAATTTATATCGGTGAAGATATCGTCATTACGATTACCGACGTCCAAGGCGGGAATGTCCGCATCGGCATTGACGCGCCGAAAAATGTCGATATCGTTCGTGGAGAACTACTCGAAGAAGTGACCGAAACGAATAAAGAAGCACTCGCGCCAAACGTTGCCAGTGATTTATTAAAACAATTGTTAAAACGCGACTAACGAAAAGCGAAGGAAAAATCCTTCGCTTTTTTGTAGGTCCATAGTAACTTTTTTATTTTGTCATAATTTAGACACAAATCAAAAAGAAAACAAGGAAAAAGAGAGAAAAAGGTAAACAAATAGAAAAAAGTCCGATATAGTAGATAGTGAGGAAGGATAAACTTCCCACTAAAGACGCACAACAAGGAAGTTTTGCGTACTACAAACTATCAAGGAGGACGATTAATCATGCGTATTAATCATAACATCGCGGCAATTAACACACACCGCCAATTAAACTTTAACAACACAAACGTAGGTAAAAACTTAGAAAAACTTTCATCAGGTTTCCGTATTAACCGTGCAGGAGACGACGCAGCAGGACTTGCGATCTCTGAAAAAATGCGTGCACAAGTTCGAGGACTTGAGATGGCTCAGAAGAACGCGCAAGACGGCATCTCACTTATTCAAACAGCAGAAGGTGCACTTCACGAAACACACTCAATCCTTCAACGTGCACGTGAGTTAGCAGTACAATCTGCGAACGACACGAACATGACAGAAGTTGACCGTGAAGCAATGCAAGCTGAATTAAACGCACTTGTAGAAGAAATTGACTCAATCGCAGACCGTACAGAATTCAACACGCAGAAACTCATTGACGGTTCATTTACAGATCGTAAATTCCATATCGGAGCAAACCAAGACCAAAACATTACAGTGAACATTAAAAATATGAACGCTGAAGAAATTGGTTTAAACCAAATGAAATTAAACGTAGCTGAAGGCGTTGAAAAAACAACAGCAGCAGGTAAAGAACTTACAGCTGGAAGTACTGAGGCAGAAAAAGCAGCTGAAAAAATAGAAAAAGAATTTAATAATACACTTTCAGAGTCAGCTAAAGCACTCGGTTTAGATGTAACATCTGCTAGCGGAGCGAAATTAACAGGTGAAGACGCAAGTGTTAACCTCGTGACAAGCGATAAAGGTGACATTGTTGCAATTAAAGCAGATGATAAATATTACGCACCTGCAGATGTAACAATTGAAAAACAAGATACTGGAGCATCAAAAATTACAGCTAACGAAGGTGCGAAAGCTTTAGAATTTAATAAAGATGGTAAAAATGCTAAGGGTGAAGAAGTCGCTGTTCTTGAACGTGATGGACTCTCTATCATGTCTCAAGAAGATGCGAATAACGCGATTGAAGTAATTAACAATGCAGTGAACGTTGTTTCAACACAACGTGCGGATCTTGGAGCGATTCAAAACCGCTTAGAGCACACAATTAACAACCTCGGCGCGTCAGCTGAGAACTTAACGGCAGCGGAATCACGTATCCGTGACGTTGATCATGTCCAAGCCGCATAGGCTTCACAAGGACATAGTCGTCCAGACTGGGAACGGTCTGTGAGAATCATTGGGTGAATTGCTGGAACACCTTGGTAGAGCTTCTCTCACCACAGCGTAGTTGGAAACGACAAGCGCGACGGTTTGAAAAGAGAGAAGAGGAGGCAATCAGCAGCGAAGCCCCTGTCGGGAAACCGTGGGGAACGTTCAACGACTAAGACATACCGTCTACGGCAGTAGCTATGACGATGAAGTCTGTAGGGTGGAATTTCGTGGAGACGAAATAACATTCGAAGCGCCCAACCCCGAGTTTATCCACGATGTTGGATGAATGGGTGAAGAGATAGTCTAGTCATACATGAGAGTGTATGGTGCACGATGGCACAAGAAATGATGGAGTTCACAAAGAACAACATCTTAACTCAAGCAGCACAAGCAATGTTGGCTCAATCGAATCAAATGCCGAACGGAGTTCTTCAACTTCTTCGATAATTTGATTGCACGGGCGTCTCTCTTAGTGATAGGAGAGATCATCACTGGGTGAATTGCTGGAATCTCCTGAGAGCTTTTCCACCACAGCGGAACTGGAAACGGTAGACGTGATGGTTTGAAAACGGAAAAGATTGGACAATCAGCAGCGAAGCCCCTGTCGGGAAACCGTGGGGAACGTTCAACGACTAAGACATACCGTCTAAGGCGAAAGCTAGGACGATGAAGTCTGTAGGACCTTACTTTGTGGCAGAAGTAAGTCATCCGAAGCGCCCAGCATCTTAAAGGACTAAAGTCTTGCAAGATGAAGAGATAGTCTACTTCCTTAATTGAAAAATAGGACTAAAAGGCAAGCAAACCAACAGCCTCAGGGAGTATTACAACTTTTACGTTAATACGACTGAAACAAAAAGAGACTTTCCGACTAGGAAGTCTCTTTTTTATGTTACAAAATATGTGATTTTTGAAGTTCGCTCACTTTATAGACGATGGCCCAATAGGTGCGTCCTAGTTGGTCTGCAATCGATTGATCGGTTTCTCCATTTCGTTTCATTGTAATAATCGTTTCGATTTCTTCTTCCGTATACGGGCGCATCCGTTCTCTCGAACTCGTCACGACTCGATAATGCGGGTGTTTCGCTTGCCATTTTTCGCGTTCTTTTGCGAATCGATAACTCCAATTTGATTTATACGCCATCGACGGACATGTATCTATAATCGAAGATAAGCACTTTAAAAACTGCAACGTATGTGCTGTTTGTGACGTTCGTAAATAATATCCGTGTCCATCTGGACGCTTCGTAAGACGAAATGGGACGTCCGTGCGTTGTGTGAACCAATCGCTTAATTGCTCCAGTTCTTGTTTCGTAAAGTTTTGTAAATAAAGTGCGATATGTGGGGTTAAAAAAACAGTGTTCGAACGATGATTCACACGGTGTGAAATGAGTAATGATCCATCATCTAAAAAAAGAGTAGCTACTGCTTCTAATTGTTTCGCTTCATTAAAAAAGAGTGATGGTATACGTTTCACTCTTTGATCGTTCGGTTGATGTTGATAAAAATGAGATTCTAACTCTTTCCATAGCGGAGCTACTCTTGAAAATATACTATTTCCTTTCGGTGTAATTTTCCAGAATGGAGCTAATTTTAACGTTTTCCATTCCCGATATTTTTTCTGTTTCATTCCATAATGTTCATAGTATGAACTACTACTTCCTGACTTATGCTCGTTGTAGCGTAACATCCCGTCTCCCATAATCGATCCGACTACGTGGTCGCCGCCGATCCGGAGACCGGCAAGCCGAGCTTCCAGCTGATCACCCCGTTCCGTGGCCT
>JASLGI010000142.1 GCA_030149685.1 Bacillaceae bacterium
TTTTCCTTTACCATCAGGTGTTTCAATCAATTCACCGACATCTGGCATCTTTCTCTTCGCCTCTTCGTACATATCATTTTCATATTTTAAACAACACATGAGTCGGCCACAGAGCCCTGAGATTTTCGAAGGATTCAGCGAGAGTTGTTGATTTTTCGCCATTTTGATAGATACTGGCTCAAAATCTCCAAGAAAAGTCGAACAACATAATAGACGACCACAAGGACCAATTCCTCCGAGCATTTTCGCTTCATCTCGCACGCCGATTTGACGTAGTTCAATCCGTGTACGAAATACTGCTGCTAAGTCCTTCACTAAATTTCTAAAGTCGACTCGGCCTTCTGCAGTGAAATAAAAAATCAATTTGTTTCGATCAAATGTATATTCAATATCAATTAAACTCATTTCTAAACGATGCTTTTGAATTTTTTCTTCACAAATTGGTACAGCTTCTCTTGCGTCTAATGCATTTTGTAACACTTGCTGTTCATCTTTCTCTGTCGCTTTTCGAATGATTGACTTTAATGGTAAAACGACTTCATTTTCTTGAACTTCTCGAACAGGAACTACGACTGTTCCGTATTCAATTCCTCGAACGGTTTCTACAATGACTGCATCGCCGATGGAAACTGACTCATTGCCAGGTGCAAAATAATATATTTTACCTGCTTTTTTAAAGCGGATACCTACTACTTTATACAAACGTGAACCCCTCCTGCATATTTAAAACTAATTGTTCTACTAACAGTGTACGGTTCATATTCGAATCGATGAACTGTTTTGCTTGTAATATGCGATCCATTCGCTCGGATAACTGAGCATAAGTAAAGCGTAAAGCATATTGTTCAAATGTTTCCCTTTGGTCCGGATAAGCGAGCATCGTTGACCGATTAGCTTTCACCGTCACGATATCTCGATAAATATACAACAATAAATCGAGTCCGCGCTCTACATCTTCACGCTCCTTCATTAAAGGTAGCCATTGCTGAGAGACAAAGAGTAACGCTTCTTGCGGATTTGTCTCAATCACTTTCATAAAATCGAGAACAAGTGCACGGCGCTCTTTAAAATCATCTTCTAGTAAAGTGATCGCTTCTTGTTCATCTAATGTCAACATAGCAAGTGTTGCTGCCATCGAAGGTGTTAATCCGTGTACTTGTTGTAAATGTTCGGAAAAATGTTCACGTGTCGGTGGAACGAACGAGATCTTTTGACAACGCGATTGAATCGTCGGTAAAAGCTTTGCTGGAGCTTCCGTCATGAGTATCGCGACAACATCTCCCGCTGGCTCTTCTAAAAATTTCAATAAAGCATTCGCTGCTGATAAGTTCATCCGATCGGCTTCTTCAATTAAATATACTTTCTTTCCTTTTTCAAAGCCTTTTTGCGACATTTGACGAATCAGTCGATCGACTTGTTCTTTTCGTATTTGAGAAGTTTCGCGAACGAGTGTTAATACGTTCGGGTGATTTCCATCTTTCACTCGGCGACAATTACTACAAATCTCACACGGTGTACTATCGCTCGGCTGTTCACAAAGCAATAACTGTGTATATAAAAGAGCAATTTCTCGCAAACGTGAATGATCGGTCCCTTCGAATAAATACGCATGACTCATACGGCCTTTTTCATAAGACACAGTCAGTTGTTCCCATACGAGTCGCTGTTCGTTCATAATTGGATGATCTTTCATGTTAAAACTCCTGACTTACATATAAATATTAATTAATAATCCTTTAATTTCTCCCACTCGAGCTAATAGATCGACAGATGATTTTTCTTCATTTAATAAATCGTCTGCCAACTCTACTAACTTGGCATCAATTTGTCGCACGAGCGCAAGTTGACGACCTTCTCCGAATTGGTTCCACGTATGAGATTTATCCATCTCAAGGCCACCTTCAACCGCCTCTTTTAAAAAGCGACGAACAAGCATTTTGAATTTTGCTAAATCACGGAGGCGGCGAGAATTTGCTAGTCGTTCTCCTGCAACTGTAATATGACTCAAAAGACGAGTCATTTGTGAGCTTTCTAATCGCTGAGTATTCTCACGCACCATACGGCTAAAGTCCGCTCGATTTTGAGGCGACTTCATCGGATGATTGCGCATTTTCTCCAAACTTACTCGTTGCTCATTACTTATTTTCATTTTTCACCCCTCCTTTAAAAGTGGTGAAACTCCTCAATTGGTAAAACGAAAACAGTTGCTCCTCCTACTTCGACTTCCACTGGATAAGGGATATAAGAATCAACATTGCCCCCCATTGGTGAAACTGGCGCAACCATCTGTTCACGTGCTCGGCAATTATCACGAATCAAGTCTAACAACTTTGGTACGAGTGCATCATCTGTCCCGATTAAAAATGTTGTATTTCCTGAACGTAAAAATCCTCCGGTACTCGCTAATTTCGTCGCACGGTAATCATTTTTCGTTAACGCATCCGACAAACGGTTACTATCTTCATCTTGTACAACAGCTACGACTAATTTCATCAATATCCTTCCCTTCTGCTTCTGAACTTTTCTTCATTATACCATGAAACAACTCAAGAGTTGTAATAAGCCTTAATTTGGGCATAAACAGACTCAATAACTTCTTCTAACGGAGCGCTCGCATCGATTACATCGATACGTTCAGGAAATCGACGTAACACTTCTTGATATCCTTCATAAACGCTTTCGTGAAAAGAAAGTGCTTCTTGATCGAGACGATTTTTTTCTCTTTCTTCATTTGAATAAATACGAGCGAGTCCTTCTTCTGGTAATAAATCAAAAAACAACGTGTGATCAGGCATCATTTGCCCAATCGCTAGTGCATTCATTTCATAAACTACGTCAAAACCAATATTTCGTGCCACTCCTTGATAAGCTAAGGAACTATCAATGAATCGATCACATAAAACGAGTTTCCCTTCACGTAAGGCGGGCTCAATTTTCTCTATTAAATGTTGGCGACGAGCAGCTGCATAAAGAAGTGCTTCTGTCACTCCGTCCATATTTGTATATCGTTGATCAAGTAATACGTTGCGAATCGCTTCACTGATCGGAATTCCTCCTGGTTCTCTCGTTACAAGACAATCGATCCCATCTTTTTTTAATCGCTGAGCAACTACTTCTAATACACTCGTTTTTCCTGCTCCTTCTGGACCTTCAAATGTAATAAACAATCGTATTCCTCCTTAAAGTCTATTCTTTCAGTTTAACAGATTGTAAGTAATAATCACTAAAACTAAATAAAAAAAACGTACAGCTTCTCACTACACTTTTTGAAAAAAGTATAAAAAGAAGATGTACGTCAAGACGATGAGTAGACATAATTTTAAACAAAAAAAGAGTACCCCTCATCCGAGGAATACTCTTTATATGACTCGCAACGATCTACTCTCACAGGCTACTACAGCCTACTACCATCGACGCTGAAGAGCTTAACTACCGTGTTCGGTATGGGAACGGGTGTGACCTCTTCGCCATTGTCACTAAACATATTACTGTCGTTTCAGACATATATTATTATACTACATGTCATTTATAAAAGCAAGTCTTTTTTATTAAAAACTCACTCAAAACTGAATAAAACTGCGCATTGATTGCTGCGATAATCAAACTTAAGGTTAAGTCCTCGACCGATTAGTATTCGTCCGCTCCACTTATCACTAAGCTTCCACTTCGAACCTATCTACCTCATCATCTTTGAGGGGTCT
>JASLGI010000212.1 GCA_030149685.1 Bacillaceae bacterium
AACACCGTATTACACGGCAGAAGAATTCGAAGAAATGGGCTATGCAATGGTCATTTACCCAGTGACTTCAATGCGTGTAGCAGCGAAAGCATATGAGCGCATTTTCACAATGATTAAAGAAAAAGGTACACAAAAAGATGGGCTCGAAGATATGCAAACGCGTAGTGAATTGTACGAAACAATTGCGCTAGCAGAATTCGAAGCGCTTGACGAAGATTTAGCAAAAACAGTGTTAAACGATGACCAATAAAGGAAAGACCTCATCTTCTAGATGGGGTCTTTTTTTGTTATAGTAGAGAAAAAAGGGTGACAGTTATGAAGATGATCGACAGTCACATTCATTTTGATCAATATTCATCGTCTGCACGTCAAGAGATCATTGATTATTTTACAATGGTTGGTGGAGCAGCGATTGCGGTGTCAACAGATCAAGCATCGAGCATGAAAAACTTACGAGAAGCGACATTTCCGATGTACCCTGCGATTGGCTGGCATCCAGAACAAGTGCTATTAAGTGACGAAGAGCAAGGAGACTTTTTACAGTGGGCAAGTGAACATATCGATCAAGCGATTGCCGTCGGTGAAGTAGGTCTTCCTCACTATTTACGTCGTGAAGACCCTACGCTTGACGACCGACCGTATCTTGAATTTCTTGAAGGGTGGATACTTTTAGCGAAGCGTGCGAAGAAACCGATTGTTTTGCATGCCGTTTATGATGATGCACCGAAAGTTCTTCAGTTGCTAGAGAGGCATTCTATTACTCATGCACACTTTCATTGGTTCAAAGGTGATGAAAAAACGACTGACCGAATCGTAGCGAATAATTACAAATTATCGGTTACGCCAGAAGTCGTTTATCGTAAAAAAATTCAACGAATGTTACAACGAGTACCATTATCTTCTTTAATGATAGAAACAGATGGGCCTTGGCCATTTGAAGGTCCGTTTACAGGGAAAATGACACATCCTTCAATGATGGAAAAAAGTATCGACACATTGAGTGCGCTTTACCGATACGAGCAGGAAGAAGTAGCTCAACTTCTTTTTGATACGACGGTCGACTTTTACTCATTGCTGAAACATTCGTGATATAATGACGAAAATGAACGTTAAAGGATGGTTAGATGAAACGAATTGAGTCAATCAATAACCCGCAAGTGAAATTATGGAAAAAACTTGTACAACAGAAAAAGGCCCGCGATAAAGAAGGATTATATCTCGTTGAAGGAATTCATCTCGTAGAAGAAGCGATTGAAGCGAAAAAAGCAAAAGTGATCATTGTTACTGAAGGCGTCGAATACCCACATGAATGGGCGGAAGAAAATGAAGTAATTGAAGTAACATTAGCAATCGGTCAGCAATTAGCGGATACTGATACGTCTCAACTTGTCTTTGCTTTATGTGAAAAAGAGACGCGTCCATTTTATGATGCGACCGGAAAACAGTATTTATTGCTTGATGCGGTACAAGACCCAGGCAATGTCGGAACACTTATTCGAACAGCAGATGCTGCAGGAATGGATGGAGTCATTATTGGAAAAGGTAGTGCAGACCCATTTAGCCCGAAAGTGCTTCGTGCAGCACAAGGAAGTACATTTCATTTGCCAATCCATCAATTAGAACTTGATGAAGCCTTTCAAACACTCGACTGTCTGCAAGTGCCGACTTATGCGACAGGTTGGACAGAAAAAGCAATGTCTTATAAAGATGTTGCACCTGAAGAGGCATTTGCTTTGATTGTAGGAAATGAAGGACAAGGCGTATCTCCTTATTATATGGAACGAGCAGACTATGTCGTTTATATTCCGATGAAAGGAAAAGCTGAGTCGCTTAATGTCGGTATCGCAGCGGGTGTCATCATGTTTCATTATAATTAATAAGAAAGTTGCCGAACTATTCAAAATCATGTATACTGTCAGGTGAATAGAAAAAGCGATGAAGAGGGAAAGTACATAATTGTTTCTTTTTTTGAGGGAAAAAACACCATAGACTGCGAGTGTTTTAAAAAGAGCATTGTCGAAATTTCACCCTCCGAGCTGCCACCAGGACCGATTCGTCGTAAAGGTGTGCCGGCAACGGACCGTTAACCGAATGAAGCTGATTACATATGATGTAATAAGTAGGGTGGTACCGCGAATAACCTCGTCCCTTCTCAAGTTGAGAAGAGGCGAGGATTTTTTTATGCAAAGAAAGGTAGGGAAAACTCATGGAAAAGAAATTACATGAATTAAAAGAACAAGCGCTTGAAGAAATTAAAAATTCTCGAGTGACGAAAGAATTAAATGATGTTCGTGTGAAGTACTTAGGTAAAAAAGGACCGATTACAGAGTTACTAAAAGGGATGGGAAAACTTCCGAAAGAAGAGCGTCCGAAAATGGGACAACTCGTAAACGTTATCCGTCAAACGGTGACAGAGCATTTAGAAAGTCGAAAAGAAATGTTAGAAGAAGAGGCTTTAAATGCGCAATTAGAGGAAGAAACGATTGATGTGACACTTCCAGGTCGTCCAGTACAAGTAGGAGGTCATCACCCGTTAACGCGTATCGCAGAAGAGATTGAAGATATTTTCCTCAGCATGGGGTACGAAATTGTCGAAGGACCAGAAGTAGAAAAAGATTATTACAACTTTGAAGCATTAAACTTACCACAAGATCACCCAGCACGTGATATGCAAGCGTCGTTTTACATTAGTGAAGACGTATTATTACGCACGCATACATCACCAGTGCAAGCACGTACATTAGAAAAGACGAATGGTGAGCCGGTAAAGATTATTTGTCCAGGTAAAGTGTTCCGACGTGATTCAGACGATGCGACACACTCTCACCAATTCTCACAAATTGAAGGACTCGTTGTCGGTGAAAATATTCGAATGAGTGATTTAAAAGGAACACTTGACGTCTTTGCGAAAAAGATGTTTGGAGAAGACCGTGAAATTCGCTTACGCCCAAGCTTCTTCCCGTTCACTGAACCTTCTGTTGAAATGGATATTTCATGTTTCAAATGTGAAGGAGCAGGATGTAACGTATGTAAGAAAACAGGTTGGATCGAAATTCTCGGGGGAGGAATCGTGCATCCAAATGTGTTAGAAATGGCAGGATACGATTCAACGAAAATGACAGGATTTGCTTTCGGTATGGGACAAGAACGTATTGCGATGCTTCGCTACGGTATTGAAGATATTCGAGATTTCTTTACGAACGATATTCGTTTCGTCTCACAATTTAATCGAACAGAACAATAAGGAGGAAGAACATGTTAGTATCAACGAATTGGTTAAATGAATATGTAAAAATTGATGATCAAAATGTCGAGGAACTTGCAGAAAAAATTACACGTTCAGGAATTGAAGTCGATGCGATTATCGATCGTTCACATCAAATGGATCATGTCGTCGTCGGTTATGTGACGAGTTGTGAAAAGCACCCGAATGCGGACCGTTTAAATATTTGTACAGTCGATGTCGGTGCAGAAGAAGAGTCACAAATTATTTGTGGTGCAGCGAACGTTGCGAAAGGACAAAAGGTAGTTACTGCTTTACCAGGAGCCGTTCTTCCAGGAAACTTCAAAATTAAAAAAGCGAAAATGCGTGGAGAAGCATCACACGGAATGATTTGTTCTTTACAAGAACTTGCGATTGAAGGGAAAGTCGTTCCGAAAGAGTATGCTGAAGGGATTTACGTATTACCAGAAGATGCGGAAGTTGGAGAAAATGCTTTACCATACATCGGATTAAATGATGTCGTGTATGAGTTCGATTTAACACCGAACCGTGGAGATGCTTTAAGCATGTTAGGGGTTGCTTACGAAGTAGCAGCGATTTTAGACCGTGACCTAACATTACCGAACCCGAGTTACGAAACAGTGGAAGAAAAAGCAGCAGATTACATCAATGTGACGGTAGAAGCGAAAGAAGAAAACCCATTATACGCAGCGAAAGTATTACGTAATATTCAAGTAGGGCCATCACCGCAGTGGATGCAAAATGCGTTAATGTCAGCAGGTATCCGTCCGCACAATAACGTCGTAGACATTACGAACTTCGTTTTATTAGAGTACGGTCAGCCGCTTCATGCGTTCGATTATGACAAAATTGGTTCAAAAGAGATCGTCGTTCGTCTTGCAAAAGATGGCGAAACGATTGAAACGCTCGACAATGAAGATCGAACATTAACGAATGAAGATATCGTCATTACGAATGGTCAAGAGCCGATCGCTATTGCAGGAGTTATGGGAGGGGCAGACTCTGAAGTAACAGATCAAACGACAACAGTCGTACTAGAATCTGCTTACTTCAAACCAGTCAATGTTCGTCGTACGTCGAGTCGTTTAGCTCTTCGTAGCGATTCAAGCGCCCGCTTTGAAAAAGGCGTCGATCCAAATCGTGTATTAAAAGCAGCAGATCGCGCTGTAGAATTACTTGTAAAATATGCGAATGCAGAAGTATTAGATGGTACAGTACTTCATGACGAACTCGACAAAGAGCCAAAAGAAATTGTCGTTTCACCAGATGCGATTAATCGTCGTCTTGGAATGAAAATCCCACAAGTCGAAATGGAAGATATTTTACGTCGTTTACGCATTCCATTTGAAGCGAAAAATAGCATGCTTTATATTGAAGCACCGACACGTCGCCAAGATTTAAAAATTGAAGAAGATATTATTGAAGAAATTGCACGTATGTATGGATACGACAATATTCCGATGACACTTCCAGTAACAGAGACGACACCAGGACTTTTAACACCTTATCAAGAGAAACGTCGAATTGCCCGTCGTTATTTAGAAGGCGTAGGTCTTTACCAAGCGGTTACGTATTCACTCGTTTCAGAAAAAAATGCGAAACGTTTTGCACTGGAAACAGATACATGGACGCAACTGATGATGCCGATGAGTGAAGAGCATAGTACACTTCGTCAGAGCCTCATTCCGAGCTTACTTCAAGTGCTTGCATACAATGTTGCGCGTCGAAATACAGATGTAGCATTTTATGAAACATCGTCAGTATATATCGGTGAAGAAGAAGACGGACTTCCACGTGAAGTTGAACGTTTATCAGGAGCCCTTACAGGAATGTGGGTAAATAATGAATGGCAAAAAGAGACGAAAGAAGTCGATTTCTTCGTTGTGAAAGGAATTATCGAAGGATTATTTAACCGTCTCGGGCTATTAGAGCGTGTGACATTTGATCGTCTCGTAATAGACGATATGCATCCAGGACGTACAGCATCTGTTTTATTAGATGGTCGTGTCGTCGGAATGCTTGGAGAAGTTCATCCACTCGTAGAAAAAGAGTTCGATATTCCAAAAACATATGTGTTCGAATTAGATTTAGAGACGATTTTACACACAAATGCTGAAGTATTAGAATATGAGCAATTGTCGAAGTATCCGAAAATCACTCGTGATATCGCACTCGTTGTTACACGTGATATGGCAGCAACAACGATCAAAGAAGTCATTGAGAAAGCTGGAAAGCCACTTCTTCGTAACGTTCATGTGTTCGATGTATATGAAGGAGAGCATGTCGCAGAAGATGAGAAATCACTTGCGTTCTCACTCACATATTTCGATCCGGCACGTACGTTGACAGATGAAGAAGTTGTAAAAGTTCATGACCGTGTATTAAAAGCACTTGTAGAAGAAACAGGGGCAACATTACGCGAATAAGAAAAAAGAAAAAACGTTAGAGTAGGATGGCCTATTCTAACGTTTTTTATTAGTTATTTAATGAGAAGACGAGCTTTTTCTGTATTTTTAAAATGCCATTTCGTGACAGACTTTAACGTTTCTTTTCCTTGAGAGCGCAAAATCATTGCAGCGACTTCATCGACTTTCCTACTAGCTCCTTTCGGTAAAGTGTAACCGACTCGTCGACTGAGTTCATCCATCGCTTCTAGAAAAGCGACACGTGCTAAAATGGACGCAGCGGCAACAGATAGATGAATGCCTTCTGCTTGTGTGGCAAAATAAACGTCTTCTTTTACGACATGACTTTCTTCTTTAACGTATCGAAAATAAGTGGACGGTTGAATAAATTGATCAATCAATGTAATTGGATGTGCATTCAGTTGTTGGCGCACTTGATGTAATACGTCATGGTGAAGAATTGCTTTTATCTTTGCTTGCGAATAGCCTTCATCAATCCACATGTTGTAATGATCAATTGGTAAAACAGTAATCGCGTGCTTACAAAGTGAGCGGATTTGAGGAGCCATCGCTCTCATTTTATCATCAGTTAATGCTTTTGAATCGCGCACACCGATAATTTCGAGAATTTCCATTTGCTCTGGTGTTACGTAACAAGCAGCGACAGTAATTGGACCAAAATAGTCACCAGTTCCTGTTTCGTCAGATCCTAATACAGGAAGAGATGAGATGTTTGGTGGTAGAGAAGGATTTTCTACTTTTTTCTTTTTTAATTGTGTCGCAGAAGAGCCTTTAAAATAATGCTCACCGAAAGATGTTGCGTAGTTTCCTTGAAATAATACTTTTTTAGAACGATACATTGTAATTGAAACGCCGTCTTTTTTTGCAGCAAAAACGACACCTGGTGCATTTCGTTCAATTTTATATGGAGATAGGTCGCGTTTGATCTGTTCAAATAGTTCCTCTGATGCAACTTCAACAAAGTATGACATAAATAACTTCCTTTCGTTTCTCTAACTTCCTAACTTATGATAAAATTAAGTATATCACGGTTATCGAACGATTCGACAAATGATCGGTAAGCGAAAATGAACGAGGGAGGTCGAGCCATTGTCCGCTGAAGAAAAAATCCGAGTGACGGTTGAAATTTATGGACAGACATATACAGTGTTAGGTACCGAGTCGCCAGAACATATAAAACGAGTCGCTAAAAATGTTGATGATGCAATGCATCTTATTCGTGAAAACAACCCTTCACTCGATCTAACTCGCATTGCGGTGCTTACGGCACTAAATACAGAAAATGAACGGATGAAATTAGCGAAACGATTACAATCAAAAGAAGATGACACCGAAGGTTAAGTAAACGAATAGTGAGCGTTCATTTGATTCGTTATTGAATCGACTGTCATCGTTTAAAGAATACGAGCTTCCATTTTATCGGGAGCTTTTTTTAAAGGGTGATTATGATGAATAAAAAAACGATGATTCAAACATTAGAAGAAATTGCATTATATTTGGAATTACTAGGGGAAAATCCATTTAAAATTCAAGCGTATCGAAAAGCTGCTAATACATTAGAAAAAGATGATCGCAGTTTAGATGAAATGGACGATTTATTCGAATTAAAAGGGATTGGAAAAAGTACCGGTCAAGTGTTAAAGGAGTTATTAGAAATAGGAACTTCATCTACACTTGAACAGCTAAAAGAAGAAGTACCTAGTGGACTCGTCGATTTACTTCGTGTACCAGGGCTAGGTGGGAAGCGAATTGCCCGTCTGTATAAAGAATTAAGTATTGATTCATTAGAAAGTTTGTATGAAGCGTGCAAAGAACAAAAAGTAAGTCAATTATCAGGATTTGGTAAAAAAACTGAACAAAATTATTTAGTAGAAATTGAGCGTTTAAATGAACGAGTAGATCGCCACCCGTATTGGCGCTTAGAAAAGATTGTTTATTCGATTGAAAAAGAGCTTGAGGCAATAGAAGAAGTGATACGTTTTTCGGTTGCAGGAAGTTTTAGAAGACGTGAAGAAACGTCGAGTGATTTAGATTTTATCGTTGCAACGAATGAAGCAAAAGTTGTGACAGATAAACTTTTGCAAGCATTTGATGTAGAAGAGGTGATCGCTTCAGGAGAAACAAAACTATCATTTACGGTTCGTGTACACGCTTTACTCGATATCGATTTTCGTTTTGTGACAAATGAAGAATTTTCAACAGCATTGCATCACTTTACAGGTTCAAAAGATCATAATGTACGTATGCGTCAACTCGCAAAGTCACGTAATGAAAAAATTAGTGAATATGGTGTGGAGCAATCAGATGGTTCAATAAGAACATTTGAAACAGAAGCGGACTTCTTTCGTTATTTTGATTTACCATTCATTCCACCGACGGTTCGTCGAGACGGAACAGAACTAGACCGTATAAACACGTGGGAGCAAGTCGTTCAATATGAAGATATTCGAGGAGATTTTCATATGCATACGACGTGGTCGGACGGTGCTTACTCGATTGAAGAAATGGGAGAAGCTTTACGAAAAGAAGGATATACTCATGCGGTTATTACAGACCACTCGCAATATTTACAAATTGCAGACGGATTGAGCCCGGAGCGTTTACGCAAACAAATAGAAGAAGTACGTCGGGTGAACGAACAATGGGACGATTTTGAATTAATGATTGGTACAGAGATGGATATTTTGCCAGATGGTACACTTGATTTTGATGACGACTTATTAAAAGAGCTCGATTTTGTCATCGCATCGATTCATCGAAACTTCGATCAAACAGAAGAAGAGATTATGCATCGATTACGAGCTGCTTGTGAAAATCCTTACGTTCATATGATTGCTCATCCGACAGGGCGCGTTGTCGGTGAACGAGCACCGTATGCAATTCAAATAGATGAATTTTTACGTATGGCGAAAGAAACAGATACGATTGTAGAATTTAATGCGAATCCTTATCGTTTTGACTTGCCAGTAGAAGCATTAAAAAAAGCAGTAGCAAATGGTAACAAAATTGCGATTAATACAGACGCTCATGATATTGCTCATTTTCCTTATATGAAGCTCGGTGTTGAACATGCGCAAAAATCTTGGGTGCCTAAAGAGCTCGTCGTCAATACGTGGACACTTGAGCGTTTTAAAGAAGAGATTGTGAACAAAAGAAAGGACGTGTAAGACATTGGATAGCCATGTCTTTCAAACATTAGAATTTAATAAAGTGATTCGAGAAGTAGCGAATCATTGTGAAACATATATTGGAAAAGAACAGATGATGAAGTTACAACCATCTACAAATATTGATGAGGTGAATCATTTATTAGAAGAGATGGATGAAGCGCTCGCTATATTACGTGTTCGTCCATCTGTACCTCTCGGAGGAATTTCTGATATTCGACCATTTGCCCAACGAGCAAAAATTGGTAGTTTGCTCGATGCGAAAGAATTACTTGCTATTGCAGATACGATTCAAGCAAGTGTTCGTCTTCGTCATTTTTTAGAGCAAATTGAAGAAGATGATGAAATAGCTATTCCTCTCTTTTTAGCGAAAAAAGAAGCATTTCCGATCGTTACGCAAATTGCTCATAATATTCGTCAAGCGATTGATGAAAATGGACGTGTTTTAGATAGTGCATCGAGTGCTTTACGTTCTGTTCGCCAAAGTTTGCGGGCACGAGAGGCGAAAGTTCGTTCACGTCTAGAAGGATACACGAGAAGTCGTTCGAAAATGTTATCCGATGCGCTCGTCACAATTAGAAATGACCGTTTCGTTTTACCAGTGAAGGCAGAGTACCGCTCAGCTTTCGGAGGGATCGTGCACGATACTTCTGCATCTGGTCAAACATTATTTATCGAGCCAAATGCTGTCGTTCAAGAAAATAACGATATTCGTGCTTTGAAAATGAAAGAACGTGAAGAAATTGAAAAGATTTTATGGGAGTTAACGAACGAAGTGCAAGAAGAAGCAGATGCACTCATTTTGTTAACAGAACAACTCGCCGCAATCGATGTCATCGTTGCAAAAGCGAAATATGGGACAGCAAATAAATGTACGAAGCCGGAAGTGAATGACCGCGGGTACATTCGTTTATCTCAAGCGCGTCACCCATTAATTTCAATCGAAGAGGCGGTTGCTAATACGATTGAGTTCGGAGATGAAATTACAACAATCGTTATTACAGGTCCGAACACCGGTGGTAAAACAGTGACACTGAAAACAGTAGGACTTGCTGTGTTAATGGCGCAATCAGGTATTCCAATACCTGCTTTAGATGGGTCAGAAATCGCAGTGTTTGATCACGTGTTCGCTGATATCGGAGACGAACAGTCTATCGAACAAAGTTTAAGTACATTTTCTGCGCATATGGTCAATATCGTCGATATTTTAAAGAACTATAATGACCGTTCTTTATTACTTTTTGACGAATTAGGCTCTGGAACAGATCCTCAAGAAGGGGCAGCGCTTGCGATTTCAATTTTAGATGAAGTGCATGGAACAGGAGCGCGTGTGATGGCGACAACACATTACCCTGAATTAAAAGCGTATAGTTATAATCGCGAAGGTGTTGTGAATGCCAGTGTAGAATTTGATATTGATACGTTAAGTCCGACTTATCGTTTATTAATAGGTGTTCCTGGACGAAGTAATGCATTTGAAATTTCTAAACGTCTCGGTTTACCCGAGGATATTATTGAACGTGCGCGAACATTTACGGGAACGGACTCTGGTGAAGTGAATGAAATGATTGCCTCATTAGAAGCGAGTCGTATCGCAGCGGAAGATCAAGAGTCAGAAACGAAACGATTACTCGAAGAAGCAGAATTGTTACGTAAAGAGTTAAAAGAACAACTTGCTCGTTATGAATCGCAAGAAGAACGATTATTAGAGAAGGCGAAAGAAAAAGCAGCGAAAGTTGTAGAAAAAGCGCAAAGAGAAGCGAAAGAAGCGATGGAAGAACTTCGTTTTATGCGCAAGTATGCTGAGGCAGATATTAAAGATCATGAATTGATTGAAATTCAAAAGCGTCTAGAAGGAGCGATGCCTGAAGACGATTGGCGGAAAAAGCAGCCGGAGCCGAAAAAACCTTCTCGTCCACTTCAAGAAGGGGATGAGGTAAAAGTACTTGACTTCGGTCAGCGAGGAACGTTGATGGAGAAGCGGGATGATGGCGAATGGGTCGTACAAGTCGGTATGTTGAAAATGAATGTCAAAGAAAATCGTCTAGAGTTAACAAAACCGGTAAAAGATCAAGCGCCTGTTGCAACGAGTACAGTAAAACGCCGAGGCCCGGCTGTTTCGACGGAGCTTGACTTGCGTGGTGAACGTTACGATGCTGCAATGCGTCGAACAGAAAAGTATATCGATGAAGCGTTGCTCGCTAATCATGGTCAAGTATCCATCATTCACGGAAAGGGAACGGGAGCGTTACAAAAAGGGGTACACCAATTATTGAAGCGTCATCCTCGTGTAGAAGAGTTTCGTTTCGGTATGCCTGGTGAAGGCGGCTTCGGTATAACGATTGCAAAACTGAAATGAGGAATGTAAATGTTCGGTGAAGAATTATGGAGTCATCCTTATGTAGAGACAGCAGGTTATTTTAGCGTAACAGTTTTATTTCTCGTCGTTGCGATGGCTGTATTTGAACTCATTACGAAATATGAAAATTGGGAAGAGATCAAACAAGGAAATGTCGCAGCCGCAATCGCGACTGGTGGAAAAATATTCGGTGTCGCAAATATTTTTCGGTTTTCGATCGAGCATCATAATACATTATTTGAAATGATGAGTTGGGCGATTTTCGGTTTCTTACTATTATTGCTCGCTTATTGGTTGTTCGAATGGTTTACGCCGATGTTTCATGTCGATGAAGAAATAGCAAAAGACAATCGAGCGGTAGGAGTTATTGCATGTAGTATATCTGTCGGACTCTCCTTTGTAATTGGAGCGAGTATTTTAAATAGTTAATTGAGCGTTTCATTGTTCAAAGGAGAAAAAACACGGTATTATAATAAGGAAGAG
>JASLGI010000236.1 GCA_030149685.1 Bacillaceae bacterium
GGGTTACATGGCATAAATGCAATCATGTCGAGATTCATCGTTAACACGAGAGTTTTTGCTCCTCGTTTAGCGGCAGCAAGTGCTGCTTCTGAACCGGCATGGCCTGCTCCGACGACGATACAGTCGAACGTGCCTGCTTCAAATGGTTTATTCACATGAATCTTCCTTTCTTTATTTTCCTAAACAAAATTGTGAAAATAGTTCATCAATCAATTGATCTTGTACTTCTTCTCCGATGATTTCTCCGAGAATCTCCCACGTCCGTACGAGGTCGATCTGAATCATATCAACAGGCATTCCGAGCGCCGCTGCTTCTAACGCCTCGGTAATCGATGCATCTGCTTGTTTTAACAAATCAATATGACGCACATTCGATACATACGTCGCATCTTGTGCTTGAATCGTTCCGTCGAAGAAAAGCGCACTAATCGCTTCTTCTAACGCCTCAATTCCTTCGTCTTGAATGAGTGACGTCGTGACGAGACGGCGCTTTCCAACGAGTGATTTCACTTCTTCAAGATCGATCGCTTGAGGTAAATCGGTTTTATTTAAAACGACGATCGTTTCTGTATCGCGTGTAATTTCAAGCAAACGGCGGTCTTCTTCTGTCAAAGGCTCCGCTGCGTTTAAAACGAGTAACAAAAGATCGGCTTTATTTAACATTTCACGTGACTTTTCAACACCCATCCGTTCAACGATATCTTCCGTTTCGCGAATTCCTGCTGTGTCAACAAGACGTAATGGGACACCTGCTACGTTGACATATTCTTCGATAATATCGCGAGTCGTTCCTGCAATATCTGTCACGATTGCTTTATTTTCTTGCACGAGGCTATTGAGTAATGAAGACTTTCCAACATTCGGACGTCCGACGATTACTGTCGACAACCCTTCTCGTACAATTTTTCCTTGACGACTCGTTTTTAACAAATCGTCAATCGCTCGTTTCACATATGTCGCGTTTTCTTCGAGTAACGGAATCGTTACTTCTTCAACATCATCGTATTCAGGATAATCGATATTTACTTCGACTTGAGCGAGCACTTCTAAAATTTTCTGACGTAAATCACGAATAAGTCGCGAGAGACGTCCTTCCATTTGATCGAGTGCGACATCCATCGCACGATCTGTTTTCGCACGGATCAAATCCATCACTGCTTCCGCTTGCGACAAATCGATACGCCCATGTAAAAAAGCTCGTTTCGTAAACTCACCAGGCTCTGCAAGACGTGCCCCTTGAGCTAATACGAGTTCTAACACACGGTTGACCGCAACGATTCCTCCGTGACTATTAATTTCTACAACATCTTCTCGTGTAAATGTTTTCGGTGCTTTCATCACTGACACCATGACCTCTTCAACGACTTGGTCTGTTTCTGGGTCGACGAGATGTCCATAATGGATCGTATGACTTGGCTGTTCATTTAACGGTTCGTTTGAAGGCGCGCGAAAAATGGACGTCGCAATCTTTAACGCCTCGCTGCCGCTTAAACGAACGATCGCAATCGCTCCTTCTCCCATCGGTGTAGAAATCGCAGCAATCGTATCTAATTTCATCGGTTCGTCACCTTTCTTCAGTCTTATTTTCTTCTCTTAATCATAACGTAAAGCGCATCTGAATGCACGATTAAGGTTCGTATGAACAAACAGTTATTTTTCTTTTTTCATCATGAAAAAACGAGGGAAAGGGCGTTTGAAGTCTAAAGACTCAAACACCCTTTCTGAAAACGAGGATGTTTGAAATCACTCGTTTTATTTTGATGCGGATTTTTCTTCTTTTGCTTTGCTAAACGGTTTGTACATGACGATATTTTGTCCGAGCATGAAAATATTACCGACAATCCAGTAAAGCGCAATCGCAGCTGGTAAAAAGAGCCCGATTCCGACGATCATAAATGGCATGAAATATGTCATCATTTTCATCTGTGGATTATCCATCGCAGGACCTGTTCGTAAAACGACGAACTGCATAATTCCTGCAAGAACGGCTAATATAATGCTTGGCTCTGCAAGTTGAAACCCGATAAATGTACCGAGTTCAATTTCAGGTGTCGCATTCATTCGGCTAATCGCATGGTATAAACCGATAATGATCGGCATCTGCACAAGAACAGGTAAACAACCTGCTGCAGGGTTAATATTTTTCTCTACAATAATTCGCTGCATTTCTTGTTGATACTTTTGTTGTGTAACCGCATCTTTCGATTTATATTTTTCTTTTAATGCTTGTAATTCAGGTTGTACTTCTTGCATACGTTTCGTGTTTTTTACTTGTTGAACCATTAGCGGGAGTAAAATAACACGAATTAAAATCGTTACAGCGATAATACTGAGTGCATATGTACCGAGCCACTGTTTAAATAAAGTGACCAGTGACACGATCGGCCAAACGATGTAACGACTCCAAAAACCTTCTGTATCTGCATAGATCGGCTCTTTAAAATCACCGCATCCTGCAAGAACGAATGCAAGGGCTGAAAATACTGCAATAAGCAGTAATTTTTTCTTGAAACTTCTCGACACAGAAAACTCCTCCATCATCTCGATTTTACTTACTCGTTTTCCTTCTTCTTCGTTCACGTGGCAAACATTTAGCAATTCGAAGAACGTGTTGTAAACTCTTTTTCGTCTGATGAAAATCCATTTGATTCGCTGGATTTCTTGCGATGACGACGTAATCAACATCTTGACGCAACTCATCTTTCAACTCGAGAAACGTTTGACGAATATATCGTTTAATTTGGTTCCGCTTCACTGCATTCCCTAATCGTTTGCTCACCGAAAGACCGAGCCGAAAATACGGCTGGTCTTTCTTTTCATACAAGTAAACGACAAATTGACGATTGGCAAAAGATGTCCCTTGTTTGAATACTCGTTGAAAATCTTTTTCGGATTTTACACGTTGTGCTTTTCGCATACTTCACCTACTTTTTCATGTTGAAAAAAGAAAAGACCACTGAAAGGTCAGTGGCCTAATTATGATGAAAGTACTTTTCTTCCTTTACGACGACGTGCAGCGAGAATTTTACGACCATTCTTCGTGCTCATACGTTTACGGAAGCCGTGAACTTTACTACGTTTACGTTTATTTGGTTGGAATGTACGTTTCATGATTCCACCTCCTCGATAAAAATACGATCTTACGTCTAACTTAAATAAGGTCTTCAATATTATAGCGATAGACAGAATGAAAGTCAATGAACATTTTTACTTCTCTACTTTCTTCGAAGAAAAAACGTCAATGGAAGATGAAAAAGAAAATGAATATTGACCCGTTTTTTCAGTAAAATATCGCCGTTATTTCTCTCTTTTTCAATAAGGCAGTTATCCACATTTTCCTTGACTTTCTGTGGATAAACCTGTAGATTATTTTTTCGACGTTTTTGAGTTATCAACAGGTTATCCACATTTTATCCACATATCCACAGGGTGTGGATAACGTCGTTGTGGATAACGTGGATAAGTTCAGACGAATTACGAAAGCTATTGATTTCATAAGGTTTTCTTGTTATAGTTATCCACAGTCAATTGTGGATATGTTTATAAATAAAAATAGTTATCCACATTATCCACAGGGTGTGGATATTTTTTATCCACACTTGTGGAAAACTGTATCCACAGGGTGTGGATAGTGTGGATAAATAGATGAAAAGGAGGTCTTTTTTATGGTACTATTCAACTTACAAGCAACTTGGCAATCCGTGCTAGATGAAGTTGAAAAACATGTCTCTAAACCGAGTTTTGAAACTTGGCTGAAGTCGACTGTGTTAATCGAAATCGATGAACACTCTGCTATCGTCGGTGTGCCGAACTCTTTCGCACAAGATTGGTTAGAAAAAAATTATGTCACACTCGTAGCAGACGCTTTAATGAAAGTGACGAAAAAAGATCGCATCGTTCGCTTCGTCGTTCCTCAAGCAGCTAAAAGCGACCAATCACTCACTGTACAACAGACAGCTGAGCTCGTGCCACAAGTTTCAGAAGAGACATACTTACCTTCAACAAACGTGATGCTAAATCCTAAATATACATTCGATACATTTGTCGTCGGCGCAGGTAACCGTTTCGCACACGCTGCAAGTCTCGCTGTCGCTGAAGTCCCTGCGAACGCATACAACCCACTCTTTATTTACGGAGGTGTTGGTTTAGGTAAAACACACTTAATGCATGCGATTGGACACTACGTCCTCGAACAAGACCCGACGAAGAAAGTCGTCTACGTATCGAGTGAAAAGTTCATGAATGAGTTTATTAACTCAATTCAAGAGAACAAAGCAGAAGAGTTCCGCAATCAATACCGAACAGTCGATGTATTACTGATCGACGACATTCAATTTTTAGAAAAAAAAGAACGTACACAAGAAGAATTCTTCCATACGTTCAACGCGCTCCATGAAGATTCGAAGCAAATTATTATTTCAAGTGATCGACCGCCGCGAGAAATATCAACACTTGAAGATCGATTACGCTCACGCTTTGAATGGGGGCTTATTACAGATATCGCACCGCCTGATTTAGAGACACGTACAGCGATTTTAAAGAAAAAAGCAGAAGCAGATGGCATGGACATTCCGAACGAAGTCATGCTTTTTATTGCGGATCGGGTAGATTCAAATATTCGAGAGCTCGAAGGAGCGCTCACACGTGTCGTCGCGTACGCAGACCTCACAAAAGAAGAGCTTTCTATCGACCTTGCCAATGATGCTTTACAAGATATTATCGCAAACAATCAACCGAAACCTGTATCTATTCTCGATATTCAAGAAACTGTCGGGGAATATTTCAATATCACATTAGAAGATTTTATTTCACCGAATCGAACACGTACGGTCGCATTCCCTCGACAAATTGCCATGTATTTATCGCGTGAACTGACGACACAGTCCTTACCGAAAATCGGGGATGAATTTGGCGGACGTGATCATTCAACCGTCATTCATGCACACGATAAAATCACTCGTCTTTTACAAGAAGATGAGCAGCTACAAGAAGAAATTCAACAGATTTGTACGACACTAGGACGATAATAGTTATCCACAGGCTGTGGATAAGTCAATAAGTTATCCACAAAGTTATCCACAAGGATAATCGCTTAACATCAATAGTTGAAGCTAGTTATCCACACTATCCACAGCCCCTATTACTATTACTATAAATATATATATATTATATAGAAAAAGGAGCCTTTAAAAAATGGACTTTCAAACAGAACATACAGCGCCTATTTTAGCTTTCACAGTGAACCGAAAAGTTTTACTCGATCGACTCTCAAATGTTATGCGTGCAATTAGTAATCAAGTAACGATTCCAATTCTTACAGGGATTCAATTAAAAGCAACAGAAAGAGGACTGACATTAACAGGTAGTGACTCTAACATTACGATCGAAACATTTATTCCTATCGAGGATAACGGAGAACTTCTTTTAACCGTTGAACAAGAAGGTGCAATCGTTCTTGAAGCAAAATTCTTCAACGAAATCATTCGTAAATTACCGACAGATAAAGTTTCTGTATTTGTTACTAGTGATTTACAAACAAAAATTCGTTCCGGTCAATCTGAATTCCAATTGATTGGCTCTAATGCAAACGACTACCCAATTTTGCCGGAGTTAGAAAATACGCAAAGCTTTGATATTCCTGGACAATTGTTACAGTCGATCATTAAAGAAACTGTTTTTGCTGTTTCCCAACAAGAAACACGTCCAGTATTAACAGGGGTACATTGGCACATTCGCAATGATGCATTATATTGTGTCGCAACAGATAGCCATCGACTTGCTCGTCGTATTGCAGATATTCCAAACATGCCGGAGCAATTTAATGTCGTCATTCCTGGCAAAAGTTTAGATGAGTTAAATAAAATTTTAACGCCGCAAGATGAAACAGTTAGTGTCACATTAACGGATCAACAAGTATTATTTAAAACCGATCACGTGTCGTTTTACTCACGTTTATTAGAAGGGAGCTATCCAGATACATCTAGTCTGATTCCTGCACAAGGAGAAACGACAGTACGTGTAAAAGGAAAAGCACTTCTTCAATCCATTGATCGTGCATCATTGCTTGCGCGTGAACATCGTAACAATATCGTCCATTTTGCGACGAGTGAAGATACTTTAACAATTACATCTAACTCACCAGAAGTTGGTCGAGTAGAAGATGTTGTTCAAGCAACATCAATCACAGGTCAACAATTAGATATTTCTTTCAGTGCAAAATATATGATGGATGCATTAAAAGCAATTGATAGTGAAGAAGTCGATATTTTATTCACAGGACCGATGCGCCCATTTATTTTAACCGCAGCCGATAGTGATGCTGTGTTACAATTGATCTTACCAGTTCGTACGTATTAATTACGTGACACACAATTAAAGCGAACGGTTTAGGAGTTTTTTTCAGCTCCTGAATCGTTCCTTTTTTTACTTCTAGAGCGAAGTTAGGTAAAATAGATAGATAATGAATATAAAGGGATGAGCTAAGATGAAAGAGTTTGCAATCGAAACAGCACAAGTAACACTCGGACAGTTTTTACAATTAGTCGGAGTCATAGATACAGGCGGTATGAGCAAGTGGTATTTACAAGAACATATCGTTTACGTCAATGGTGAGCCTGAACAACGCCGCGGGAAAAAATTAGTGGATGGAGATGTCGTTCTTTTACCAGGAGCAGGACGATTCATCATTCAAGCGCCTCAGGTGTAACGATGTATTTAGAAAATATTCACTTAAAACAATTCCGTAATTATGACGAGCTTTCTTTAGAATTTTCTCCAGAAGTCAATATTTTTATCGGAGAAAATGCCCAAGGAAAAACGAATGTCATGGAAGCCATTTATGTACTTGCGATGGCGAAGTCGCATCGAACGAATGTCGATCGGGAATTGATCCAGTGGGAACGAGATTTTGGTAAAATTGAAGGGACACTCCACTACCGTTACGGGAAGTTACCTCTTTCTCTTTTGTTATCCAAACGTGGAAAAACGGCGAAAGTGAATCATTTAGAAAAAGCGCGATTAAGCGACTATGTCGGATCATTTAACGTCGTCATGTTTGCACCAGAAGATTTAAAAATTGTGAAAGGAAGTCCTGGAGAGCGCCGCCGATTTATCGATATGGAAATCGGTCAAATATCCCCTGCATACTTGCATGATTTAATGAATTATCAACAAGTCTTAAAGCAACGTAATGCTTTGTTAAAACAAGTGAAAGGCTCGATTGCTGAAAGCGATGCAGCGATGCTCGCTATTTATACTGAACAATTTGCAGACCTTGCTGTACGTGTGATTCGTCGCCGATTTGAATTTATTCGAGACCTAGAACGTTGGGCCCGCCCGATTCATGATGGCATTTCAAAAGGTAAGGAACAATTGACCATTCAATATGAAACGGTTGAAGGAATAGACGAACATACGTCCGATAATGAAGCAAAACATGTTATAATAGAGAAGCTTGAAAGTTTGAAAGAACGAGAATTATTCCGAGGGGCAACATTAGTCGGGCCACACCGTGATGATCTCAGCTTTTTTGTCAATGATTACAATGTGCAAACATATGGGTCGCAAGGACAACAACGAACGACCGCTTTGTCGCTGAAGTTAGCTGAAATCGAATTGATTGAAGAAAAAGTCGGAGAGCCCCCCGTATTATTGTTAGATGATGTGTTATCAGAACTCGATGATGAGCGTCAGACACATTTACTCAATACGATGAAAGGCCAAGTACAAACATTTGTAACGACGACGACTGTTTCGGGCATTGATCACGAAACGATCAATCGAGCGAAAATTTTTCACGTCGATCAAGGGCATGTGACAGTCCAGTCTTAGTTCAAGCGAAAAAAGTAGATGATAAGAGATGAGGAAGGAAAGGTGAACGATTTGGCGATGGAAGAAAAACAGACTCAAGCGTATGATGAGAGTCAAATCCAAGTATTAGAAGGACTTGAAGCTGTAAGAAAGCGTCCAGGAATGTATATCGGTACAACGAGTGAAAGAGGGTTACACCACCTCGTTTGGGAAATTGTGGATAACAGTATTGACGAAGCACTCGCTGGGTATTGTGATCATATTGAAGTAACGATTGAAGAAGATAACTGGATTCGTGTCGATGATAATGGGCGAGGAATTCCAGTCGGTATTCAAGAAGCGACAGGTCGACCTGCAGTTGAAGTGATTATGACCGTTCTTCACGCAGGAGGAAAGTTCGGCGGTGGCGGATATAAAGTTTCTGGAGGACTTCACGGAGTAGGAGCTGCGGTCGTTAACGCATTATCTGAAAAAGTCGAAGTATACGTCAAACGAGATGGGAAATTGTATTCGATTGAATTCGAACGAGGCTTATTGACGAAAGAACTTTCTGTTATCGGTGAATCCGATGAAACAGGTACG
>JASLGI010000257.1 GCA_030149685.1 Bacillaceae bacterium
CCCTTGCTATTATATCGTACTCCTGACTCAGTAGTTTCAATTCCACCCAAGATTTGTGTAGCCTCAAATACGCCATTTATACCCACTGTAGCAAACTGGTCGTCAAAGGACATTAAACCGTGTGTATAAAGTGGTAACATACCTCTGTCAACTAATTTTTGTAGAGTCTTTCTATGAGCAAAGTGATACTTATGAATTAGCTCTACGTCATGTGCCACAGAGTTGACAAACTTATCTACGTCGCCATTGGCCAATAAGGCATGTCTCACAAGATTTAGTGTAACAACCTTTGTAGACCCAACATTCACATCTGACCCACCAATAGAGTTGAACACCTTGCCAACCATCTTGTCTTCCTCTAGCTGCTCCTTATCTGAGACTAATCTGCAGCAAGAAGCTAAAGAAGTTGCCTGATCCACTAGCATCATATTAACATCATTGAAGCCATACTTCCAGTTGTGTCTAATAACCATATCTGCAGTTTCCTCATCTGAAAAAACGGCATCTTCCAAATGGTCGCTGTCTGCCGATTTGAAAATTAAGCTAGCAGATACAACTGGGAACGTATACCACTTTTCGCGCCTGATTTGTCCGATGGCCTCTAAGAACTCTCCCTGAAAAGCAATGATTTCATCAAGATGATTGATTATTAGATCGCCATTCGGATAGGTCTTATCACCAAAAAATTTGATAATATGGTCCCTATCTAGAATAGAAACGTTTGTATAGGCACTTTGTGTACCATACTTTAAATACGGCTGATTTAGCGCATAAATAAAGTGTTGGAATCTTTGTTCTAAATAAACCTCTTCCTGTGCAGGTGTTAAGTTATAATCTTCAACATCTTTTCTGTAGAAGTAGTACGCATATATTAAATAATCTGGAATACCAACAGCCCCAGCCTGCATGTTCGTAGCATAAGAAATAAACTCCAGTACGTGACTGTTATAAGTGTCCCAGTGCTGAGGAGCATTAGCCGCCATCTCATTTAGGAAGAATAAACCCTTCTTAACAATTGGCTCTACGCTAAAGGCAAAGCAGTACGGCATATATGAGCTAGAATGGGAGTCGTGTTCATATAGTTGACCGTTGACTGCCTTTTCTAAGAACTCATCAGCAACGTCTTTGCCAAATTCTTCTCTTATTTCAATGTATAGCTTATTCCTACTCAGCAATTTTTCAAATGGCTTACGAGCCTCATTTAGCATGATACTAATATTCCTACCAGAGACATTGGCATTAGCATCTATACTAGCATCGGCAACTGTATTAGAGGCGATAAAAGTCTTGAAGAATTGTGTGGTATCTAGGTGTTCCTCTGACATTCCCTCTACCTTCATCATTTCTTCTCCATACTTGCCCTTCAAGTATCTTAATTGTTCTTCAAACTGTGTGTCTAATGTTAAATTGTGCATATTATAACTCTCCTTCTTATTGTTTTAATTTTATTGCAGGCATTTTTTTTCGTGCGTTAAAGTTCCATATATACTGATTAGAGCTTGCCGGCATCCAGCCCTCTTTGAACTCCCCAATATCAAACTGTCCTAATACTCCATAGTCAAAGCTGACCGTCCACTCTGGGAGCAATTCTTCTACTGTCCGCCATGAATATAGAATAAGCTTAACGTCTGGAAAATCTGTCTTTAGCTTGCGTGCCACATCTATTACGCTATCTCGATTGTATGGTGCCATAGGGTCTCCCCCTAAAAAAGCAACTTGTGGATTCTTGTCTACCCCCAGTCTTATAAGTTGCTCCAGTCTTTCTTTGACCTCATTATAAGTAATTCTAGGGTCTTGTGACGCCCATAGCTCTGGGTTATGGCAGTCTCGACATTTTACGGGTATGTCGCAACCAGAATAATAAATGGAGAGGGCCCCGGTTGGATGACCATCTCCTATGCCGTTATTCAGTGAATAATCGATTGTATACATATTCCCCTTCCTTTCTATGTAATAGGGCCTCTGTGCCCTACTCTACTCGTTCTTTTGCTATTTCATAATATGTCTCGCTAATCTCTATGCCGACGAACCTTCGACCCGTTTCAAGTGCGGCAAGAGCAGTTGTTCCACTACCCATAGCATTGTCTAAAACCAGGTCTCCCGGTTGAGAATAGGTATTAATTAGGTACTTAATAAGGTCAACAGGCTTCTCTGTTGGGTGTTTCTTGTCCTTCTGATTTGCGTTACTAAACTCCAATATACTGGTCGGATAATAAGTATTATTGAAGCTCTCTACATTTTCAAAAGCGCCGTAGCACATGTCTCCATCACCCTTACGTGTGTTATAGGACCCCTTGTTACGTGGCTTACCCCTTGTCTCTTTAATTGGGGTATAGTGAACGGACTCCTTGTAGATGACTAATATATCCTCATGTCTTCGTAACGGCTGTCTAGAGGCATTTAGAAAGCCTGTTGTTGACTTTTTATCCCATACCAGGTCATACCACTTATAACCTACTGGCAGGTTATTAATTATACTATTGGTGAATCTGCCACTACCAGTTAAGATAATAGCTCCATTGTCTTTTACAACTCTTTGATAGTGCCCCCATAGTGGCTCCCATGGAATCACATTATCCCAGTTATTCTGCGTTGTTCCATAAGGTAGGTCACAGAATACCATATCCACGGAGTCGGTTGGGATATGCTTCATCAAATCTATGCAGTCGCCAAGCCATAGGTTCATGTCTTGTTCATGTACACGATATTTTTCTGAGGGCTCATAGTCTGGTACCGGTACGATATCGTGGTCTATTTTATGTTGTTCCATTATACGCTCTAGGGTTTTGCTACCAATGCCCTTAGTCCTCTTTAGTGTTTCTATATCTATTTTCATTAGGGTCCTCCTTGTCTAATTTCTCACCTGTGAAATAGTCGTAGTAACCACCTTTGTCTTTAACTACCATGGCACTTGAGCCAATCATTGGCACAACCTCTATATCCATCTCATCTGCGAGGGACCTTACTTCTGTCCAAATATCCATCGTCATACCTCCTTATAGGGCATAAAGGAACATGATGTATAACGCCATGCTCCATTCTAATTGCCATTCCCAAATATTATAAATCATCTTCTACCGCCGCTGACTTGGTATAAGCCGTAACCTTGGCCTCAAAGAAGTCTGTCTTTACACCGTTTGGATCAGAGTATTCTGATACCCATGCCATAGAACTTGGTTCTTC
>JASLGI010000064.1 GCA_030149685.1 Bacillaceae bacterium
CTCAACTTCGTGACCTTTTGCCATGAATGTTGTACGCATGTTCGTTCCTCCTAAATGTAAATACGAATCTGTTCCGTTTTCTCTATCCCTAAAACAATTAAAACTGTACGGGGCTTAATTGTGGGGTTATCGAAATACCAACTCATATCATACTTGTTTCGTCCTAAAAAGTCAAGATATATTAAGCCCTTTTCTTTGTAAATTATTAACTTTTGTCATAGGTCACTTCGACGAGATATAACCCATGTGCTGGTGCGGTTTTATTCGCTCGTGTCCGATCTTTGGCAGCAAATATTTCTGGTATTTCTTCTGGCTCATTCCACCCACGACCAACTGCAAGTAACATTCCTGCAATCGTTCGTACTTGGTTGTATAAAAAGCCATCACCTTCGATCGTCATATGAATTTCTTCACCGACATGTTCTACTGTCAATTCTCGCACAGTACGTACACGGTTTGTCGTCGCTGTTTTCGATGAGCAAAAGCTTGTAAAATCATGTGTGCCAATGAAATAAGTAGCTGCTTCTTTCATCCGGTCAATATCCGGACGTAATCGGTCAAGATGCACCGATTGATTTCTTTCAAAGGGACTATGCACACGGGCAAGCGACCATTTATATAAATACGTCTTTCCTGTCGCATCGAAACGCGCGTGAAAATCCGCAGATACTTCTTCTATATGCCAAACGCGAACATCCGTCGGTAAAAGCGTATTTAATGCGACAATCCAACGATCATTTGGAATAGAAAAAGGTGTATCAAAATGAATCACTTGCCCGAGCGCATGGACGCCAGCATCGGTTCGACCGCTCGCAACCGAATGAATACGAGTATCCCCTTTATGCATTTTAACAAGTGCGCGGTCCACAACCTTTTGAACAGTACGACCAACAGGTTGTGATTGATACCCTTGAAAATTTGAACCGTCATAGGCAAGGATTGCTTTCATACGTTTCAATCTCTTCACCCTTTCGTACGTAACAAAAATAAAGCGAAGGAAAATAAGAAAAATAAAATGAGAACGAATGTATCTCGCCATTGCCATGAAAGTTGGCGATATTTCGTTCGACCTTCGCCTCCACGATATCCTCGCACTTCCATCGCTGTTGCTAAATCAACTGCTCGTTGGAAAGCGCTAATAAATAATGGAACGAGCAACGGAACGACAGCCTTTAACCGTTCTGTTATCGTTCCTGTACTTAAATCAGAACCTCGTGATAATTGCGCTTTTGCAATTTTGTCTGTTTCATCCATCAATGTCGGAATAAATCGAAGTGAAATAGACATCATTAAGGCTAATTCATGTACCGGTAAACCTACTTTTTTAAAAGGACCGAGCAATGATTCTAATCCGTCTGTAATTGAAATCGGCGACGTCGTCAATGTTAAGATTGTCGTCACTAAAATTAAGACGAGAAAACGAATCGAAATGAATACCCCTTGTCGTAATCCTTCTTCATACACTTTGAACCATCCCCACTCAATGAGTAGAGCTCCTTCTCTCGTGAAGAAAATATGGATCAAAAATGTAAATACGATTAAAAATAAAATTGGCTTTAATCCATTAAATAAAAAACTCGGTTTTAATTGAGACACTGCAATAATAAACAATGTAAAGGCGAGTAAAATTGAATAAGTAATCGCATTGTTTGCTAAAAAGACAGCGAGAATGAATAAAAAGACGAATGTTAATTTCGCTCGCGGGTCGAGTCGATGGACGAAAGAATCTCCTGGAATGTATCGACCGATAATCATTTTATCAAGCATGCGCATCACCTACTGCCTGAGCAATTTTTTTCGCTAACTGTTCTTCTGTTAACGCAACATCTCCTAAAGAGTGACCGATTTTCTCCTCTAACGTTCGTTGGAACTTCACCGTTCGTGGTACTTCCAGACGATATTTCGTAAGGTTTTTCTCATCTCCAAAAATCTCTTGAGGTGTACCTGTTTGAACGGCTGTTCCTTCATGCATAACGACGAGATGATCAGCAAAACGTGCGGCATCTTCCATACTATGAGTAACGAGAATTGTCGTTAACCCTTTTTCTTTATGCAAGCGATGGAAAAGCGCCATAATTTCTTCTTGACCTTGTGGATCGAGACCTGCAGTTGGCTCGTCTAACACGAGAATTGATGGTTCAAATGCAAGAACTCCTGCAATCGCAACACGACGCATTTGACCTCCCGATAAATCAAATGGCGAAGAGTGTAACACTTCTTTTGGCAATCCGAGCAATTCAACTAACTCGTGTGCACGTTGACGTGCTTCTTCTTCACTTACACCGAAGTTCATCGGACCGAACATAATATCTTTTTCTACAGTTTCTTCAAATAATTGATGCTCAGGAAATTGGAAGACGATACCGACTTCTCGACGAATTTCTCGAAGAGCTTTCCCTTTTGTCTTCGATTGAATGACTGTTTCGCCAACTTTCACTTGACCTGTTGTCGGACGTAACAATCCGTTCAAATGTAAAAGTAACGTTGATTTCCCTGAACCCGTATGGCCGATAAAAGCTGTATACGATCCTGATGGTATATGAATATTTACATCTTCTAACGCTTTTTTCTCAAAAGGTGTTCCTGCAGAATAACGGTAACTTACTTCTTGAAATACGATGTCCATAATGTGTTCACCAACTCTTCTTTTGTCATTTGATCCTCTATCGAGACGCCTTCTTCACGGAGTAATTGAGACATCATGAGAGCAAACGGTACGTCGAGACCAGCAGCTTGCAACGTTTCTTTTCTTGAAAAAACTTCTTCTGGTGTGCCAATACTCGCTACTTGACCACCATTCATCACAATGACACGATCTGCTAGTAGTACTTCTTCTAAATCATGGGTAATTGAAACGACTGTCAGTGCCATTTCTTTGCGGAGACGACTTACTGTTTGAATAACTTCTAATCGACCTTGTGGATCTAACATAGAAGTCGCTTCATCTAAAATAAGAAGCTCTGGATGTAAGGCAATCGCTCCTGCAATGGCCACTCGTTGTTTTTGACCACCAGATAAATGGTGAGGTTCATGATTTTCAAATCCTGACATACGCACATGTTCTAATGCTTTATTAACACGACGATGCATTTCTTCATAAGGAATTCCTTGATTTTCTAAAGAAAAAGCAACATCGTCTTGTACCGTCGAACCGACGAATTGGTTATCGGGGTTTTGGAACACTATTCCAAGACGCGCCCGCAATTCCCAAAGCGTTTCCTCCGTCAATTGTTTTCCAAAGAGAGAAACAGTACCTTCATTCGGAAATAACAGACCGATTAAATGTTTCGCTAATGTCGACTTTCCTGAACCATTATGTCCAACGACGGCGATCCATTCACCTTCAGTAATTCGAAAAGAAACATTACGCAATGCTGGTGGATTTTGTTTTTCTTCTTCATAAGAAGCATATGTAAATGTTATTTGTTGCACATCTACGACCGTTGTTCTCATACTCATCCTCCTTTATGTGTAAATACATCGTGCAGCAAATGCTACACGATGATTAAAAACAAAAAAGCGCGCATCTCATCCGTGAAATGCGCACATTATACTATTGCCAGGTGCTCAATCCGGCAAAGCGGATGAGATGCAGAGCTAGACCAGTCGTCAACCTGTTGACCAATCGTAACGCTCAAGCTTTTTAAAGTTGTCGTATAAATACATGAAGTTAAAAAAAGGGTGTGACTGAAGATACCGACAGACACACCACAATTTCTTACACGAGTTCCATTACAACTACAGGAGCTCCGTCTCCGCGACGTGGTCCCATTTTCATAATGCGTGTGTAGCCACCTTGACGGTCAGCATAACGCGGTCCTAACTCGTCGAAAAGCTTTTGAAGTGCGTACACTTCTGTTTCATTACCTTCTTCATCAGCGTTTACTGCTGTTTGACGGCGAATGAATTGTTGCGCCTGACGACGTGCGTGTAAATCGCCTCGTTTACCGAGTGTAATCATTTTTTCAACGACTGAACGTAAGTCCTTTGCACGTGCTTCTGTCGTCTCGATACGCTCATG
>JASLGI010000099.1 GCA_030149685.1 Bacillaceae bacterium
AAACAGCATTAGTTGAGCGCCTTAACGGTGTTTTAACAAACAATGGTGCAGAAATCATCGAGTCAAAAGAGTGGGGCAAACGCCGCTTCGCTTATGAGATTCAAGATTTCAAAGAAGGATTCTACTATCTCGTAACTTTCACAGGTGAAGGTAAAGCGATCGATGAATTCTCACACGTTGCAAACATGAACGAAGACGTTCTTCGTTACATGACTGTTCGCCTTCCAGAATAATATCGTCGGAATTAACGATAAAATAATGAAAGGGGCTGTATGCTGATATGATTAACAATGTCGTATTAGTCGGTCGTTTAACGAAAGATCCGGAGTTGAAATATACCCAATCAGGAATTGCTGTAACGAATTTTACACTTGCTGTGAATCGTCCATTTAAAAACCAACAAGGTGAAAACGAAGCAGATTTTATTAACTGTGTAGCCTGGCGTCGTCAAGCTGAAAATACAGCGACATACGTAGGTAAAGGTAGCTTAGTTGGAGTAGAAGGACGTATCGAAACACGCAATTATGAAGGGCAAGATGGTCGCCGCGTTTATGTGACAGAAGTCGTTGCAGAAAGCGTTCAGTTTTTAGAGCCACGTAATGTTGCTCAAAAACGTCAAGAGTCATCAGGTTTCAGTGCACCGAGCTTTCAACAAAATCGTCCACAACCATCATTTGGTGGAGCGAACACAGGCGCACCGACATTTCAGCAAAATGCACAGCCACAATCGCCACAGCAACAACCACAACAACAAAATCATACAAACATTAACGATGATCCGTTTTCAAAAAGCGGCTCTGTCGATGTGACAGATGATGATTTACCATTCTAATGGTAAACGTACTCGTTAGTTGAGAAGGAGGGAATTTGTTATGGCACCACGTCGCGGAGGTCGTCGTCGTCGTAAAGTATGTTATTTCACTTCAAATAACATCAAATACATCGACTACAAAGACACAGATTTACTCAAAAAATTCATCTCAGAACGCGGTAAGATTTTACCACGCCGTGTCACGGGAACAAGTGCGAAATACCAACGTAAATTAACACTTGCTATTAAACGTGCACGTATGATGGGATTACTTCCATTCGTATCTGAAGAGTATTAATAGAAATAAAAACCGATTAGTGTAAATACACTAGTCGGTTTTTTCATCTCGTCGCAATTCCCTTATAGGTGAACGCTTTTTTCTCGTTTCGTGTCATGGTACAATATGAACGAAAGATTGAATGAGAAGGTTCGATAGAAAGAGAGGTTGACTTATGCAGTCAAACGCGAGAAAGCTTAGTGAAGGAGCAATGATGGTCGCTTTATTTGCGATTATTCAATTATTGACATTGTACGTTCCTCTCGTTGGAATCGTGACGATGTTTTTTAGTACGTTACCAATATTTATTTATCGATTGCGTCACGATCGTCGTTCAACATTGATGGTTGTTACTGTAGCAAGTGTTGTCGGCACGCTTGTCGGAGGAATATTAGCCGCACCATTTGCTGTAACATTTGCTTTGATCGGTTGGGTAATGGGTGAAGCTGTTGCTTTGAAAAAGTCGAAGCTTTATACAATTATGGCTTCTTCTACTGTTTTTCTCATCGCTTTAGTCATTATTTACGTTTTGTCCATTCAATTATTTAATATAAACGTTGTTGAGCAACTTCAACAACTATGGGCAACGCAACAAGATCAAATGTTGAAAGTATTAGAGCAATCAGGTTCATTGACGAAAGAAATGGAGCAAACGTTACAAAATAATTTTGTTCATTTAATGCAAATCGTCCCTGCGCTATTTATGCTCAGTGTAACGATTATGGCGTTTGTTATGGTCGTCGTTAACTTTTGGGTAGCACGTCGTCTACGTATGAATGTACCTAAATTCTCACGTTTTAGTCAGATGTTATTACCAGTGAGCACATTATTTATTTATGGTGTTTTATTGCTTCTCTTTATTTTTGAAGCATTTGATCCAGTATCTAGTGCTCAAGTTACTTTATTGAACGCGATGATTATTTTCCAAACGTTGTTTTTCATTCAAGGATTGGCGTTTATTAAATTTATGACAGAACATTATAAAGTAGCCAAAGGTTGGACGATTGTCTTATTCATACTAGCTATTTTCCTCGCGTCTTTCACTGTTCTCGTCGGAGTGTTTGATGTCGGGTTACGTCGGGCATGGATTGAGAAAAAAGAGTAGAAAGAAGGGAAGAGATGGAGACGCTATTTCGTAAGCGCCCAATTCGTTGGCCACTTACGGCACTGACGATATTAGGATATATCGGGGCAGTCGGTTTATTTTTATTTCACTTTTGGGTCGGTCTCTTATATACAATTTCATTCACATTTTTAATCGCGATGATTTGGCGAGATGAAGAGAAAACGTATCAGTCAACAGAGAAGCATATCGCTTCACTATCTTATCGATTAAAACGAGTAGGAGAAGAGGCGTTGCTCCAGTTGCCGATCGGAATATTACTCGTGGATGAACGCGGAAAAATTGATTGGGCGAATGAGTATGCATGTAATATTTTTCATGTAGATTCATTGATAGGAGAGTCATTAGAAGGGGCTCCTGAAATATTACAGACGATTTTTGAAGAAGAAACGACTTTCACTTCTCACGTAGCAATAGGAGAACGAATGTATGATATTGATTATCGAAAAAATGATCGGCTCTTTTATTTGTTCGATGTCACAGATCGTGTAGAAGTGAAAACATTGTATGAAGGTGACCGAACAGTTATCGGGATCGTTTTAATTGATAACTATGAAGAGCTCGCTCAACGAATGGACGATCAGACGAAAAGTCAGATGAATTCCTTCGTTACATCACTTATTGATAATTGGGCGCGAGAGCATGGTATTTTCATGAAGCGTGTCGCAGCCGACCGATTTTTCATGGTACTAAATGAAGAGACATTACAAACGATAGAAGATTCTAAGTTTGCGATTTTAGATGAAGTACGTGAAAAGACGGCGGAGCAAACAGCTGGCCTTACATTAAGCATAGGTATTGGGACAGGCTCATCTTCCCTTATTGAGCTTGGAGAAATCGCTCAATCAAGTTTAGACCTCGTTTTGGGCCGTGGAGGCGATCAAGTCGCTATTAAACATGTCGATGGAAAATTACGTTTCTACGGAGGAAAAACGAATCCGGTAGAGAAACGAACACGAGTCCGAGCACGAGTGATTTCACATGCTTTACGTGATATGATTCAAGGGAGTGACAAAGTCTTTGTCATGGGGCATAAGATGCCAGATATGGATGCGATCGGTGCAGCAGTTGGTGTTCGAAAAATGGCGCGTATGAATGAGCGAGAAGGATATCTCGTCGTTGATATGAGTGATTTAGACAATAGTGTGATTCGTCTGATGGAAGAGTTAAAGAAAGACGAACAGTTGTATGAGCAAATTATTTCTCCAGATGAAGCGCTTGAACGAATGACCGATCGCTCGTTACTCGTCGTCGTTGATACGCATAAACCGAGCCTCGTCATTGAAGAAAAAGTGTTGAAGCAAGCAGAGAAAGTCGTCGTCATTGACCATCACCGTCGCGGAGAAGAGTTTATTGCAGATACGATGCTCGTTTATATGGAACCTTATGCATCTTCGACAGCAGAGCTTGTTACAGAACTGATTGAATATCAGCCGAAAAAAGAAAAGCTCACTCATTTAGAAGCGACAGCAATGCTTGCAGGAATTGTCGTTGATACGAAAAGTTTTACTTTACGTACAGGTTCACGCACATTCGAAGCCGCTTCTTATTTAAGGATGCACGGAGCAGATACAGTACTCGTTCAACGTTTGTTAAAAGAAGATGTCGATACGTATTTGGCACGTGCAAAGTTAATTGAATCAGTCGATATAACAGAAGAAGGTATTGCGATTACGAAAGGTGAGAACGACATACCGTATAATTCTGTGTTGATCGCTCAAACAGCAGATATTTTACTATCAATGATCGGAGTAACAGCATCTTTCGTTATTGCTCCACGAAATGATGGTAAAATAGGTATTAGCGCTCGTTCACTAGGAGACATTAATGTACAAGTCATTATGGAAGCACTCGGTGGAGGCGGACATTTAACGAATGCAGCTTGTCAATTAAATGTAGGAACAGTGAATGAAGCAGAAGAACTTTTACGAGAGGCAATCTCGGCACAATTTGAAGGAGGAGAAGAAGAATGAAAGTAATTTTAACGAAAGATGTGAAAGGGCAAGGGAAAAAAGGAGACGTAAAAGAAGTCTCACAAGGATATGCACAAAACTTCTTAATTAAACGAGGGCTTGCTGTAGAGGCAACACCAGCGAACTTAGGACGTTTAAAAGGACAGAAAAAACGTGCAGCAAAAGATGCAGCAGAGGAATTACAAGAAGCGAAAGATTTAAAAGCAGTTCTTGATGAAACGACAGTAGAAGTGAAAGCAAAATCAGGTGAAGGCGGTCGCCTTTTCGGTTCGATTACAACAAAACAAATTGCAAAAGAACTTGAAAAAACAAAAGGCATTAAAGTCGATCGTCGTAAAATGGAACTTGATGAGCCAATTCGTTCACTTGGCCATACGAAAGTTCCAGTGAAATTACATCCAGAAGTAACGGCTACAATGCGAGTTCATGTTGTCGAGCAATAAAAGGAGTGGAATGCTGTGGAAATGATGCAAGAACGGATTCCTCCACATAATAATGAAGCAGAGCAATCAGTTATTGGAGCGATCTTCTTAGATCCCGATGCACTAGTAACCGCAGCTGAAATGATTCGCCCGGAAGATTTTTATCGCCGGGCGCATCGCATTCTTTTTGAAACGATGCTGACGTTAAATGATCGAGGCAACCCGGTCGATATCGTCACCGTTTCGGAAGAACTTGCTGCTACGAAGCAGTTAGAAAATGCGGGAGGCATTACGTATTTAACAGAAATTGCAGAGCGTGTCCCAACCGCAGCTAACGTTGAATATTATGCAAAGATTGTAGAAGAAAAAGCATTGCTTCGCCGTTTAATTCATACAGCGACGGAAGTCATCGAAGATAGTTATACGCGCGAAGATGAAGTCGATGCAGTTATTGCCGAAGCAGAAACGAAAATGATGCAAGTATCAAACCGAAAAAATGTCGGAGATTTTCGCCATATCGGTGATGTGCTCGTTGAAACGTTTGAAAACATTGAAGCATTATATCAAAGCGATGGTGAAGTTACTGGTATTCCGACCGGTTTTGATAGTTTAGATCGTATGACTGCAGGGTTTCAACGAAATGATTTAATTATCGTTGCTGCTCGTCCATCTGTTGGTAAAACGGCGTTCGCTTTAAACATTGCGCAAAACGTCGCAACGAAAAGCGATCGAAAAGTAGCGATATTTAGTTTAGAGATGGGTGCAGATCAACTCGTTCAGCGTATGCTTTGTGCAGAAGGAAATATCGATGCGCAAGTATTGCGTACGGGAGAACTTGATGAAGAAGATTGGCGCAAAGTGATGGTCGCTTCAGGTAGTTTATCAAATGCGGGAATTTTCATTGATGATACACCCGGTGTTCGTGTAAATGAAATTCGTGCGAAGTGTCGTCGTCTACAACAAGAGCATGGTCTTGATATGGTTGTCATCGATTACTTACAACTCATTATGGGTTCAGGAAAACCAGGTGAGAACCGTCAGCAAGAAGTATCAGAGATTTCACGTTCGTTAAAAGGACTTGCTCGTGAACTTGAAATTCCGGTAATCGCCTTATCTCAATTATCTCGTAGTGTTGAACAACGACAAGATAAACGACCGATGCTATCAGACTTACGGGAATCGGGAAGTATTGAGCAAGATGCTGACATCGTATCATTTTTATATCGTGAAGATTATTATGAAGATGACGTAGCAGATAAAGAAAATATTATTGAAATTATTATTGCGAAGCAGCGGAATGGTCCTACCGGGACAGTAGAGCTCGCATTTATTAAAGAATATAACAAGTTCGTCAATATCGAACATCATATGGGAATGTAACGCAAGGGCCTATTGTGGATAGGATTTGCGTTCTTTCCATTGAAAAAAGTTATCCACATGTGGATAACTTTCGAAGGACAAACGTGCGCCCCTACAGAAAGAATGATAAAGTAAAAGAGGGTACACCCTACAAAAAGTGAGGTGAAAGAGATGTCCATGCAAGATAAAACGATTCTCGTCGTAGATGATGAAAAACCGATTGCTGACATTTTAGAATTTAATTTAACAAAAGAAGGTTTCGAAGTCCATTGTGCATATGATGGGGAAGAAGCTTTAGAAAAAGTAGATGAAATACAACCGGATATTATGCTGTTAGATATTATGTTGCCGAAACGAGATGGTATGGAAGTATGTCGTGAAGTTCGTAAAACGTACGATTTCCCCATCATTATGTTAACAGCAAAAGATTCTGAAATAGATAAAGTACTTGGTCTTGAATTAGGAGCCGATGATTATGTGACGAAACCGTTCGGAACACGTGAATTAATTGCTCGTGTGAAAGCGAATTTACGTCGTCATTCAAAAGTAGCTCCAGAAGAAACGATCGAATCATCCGATGACATTGAAGTCGGACCATTAATTATTCAACCAGATGCTTATACTGTGAAAAAACGTGATGAAGTTATTGAGCTCACGCAACGAGAGTTTGAATTACTCAGCTATTTAGCAAAGCATATCGATCAAGTATTAACACGTGAGCATTTATTACAAACCGTATGGGGATATGATTATTTTGGAGATGTGCGTACAGTAGACGTAACGATTCGTCGACTTCGTGAAAAAATTGAAGATGAACCGAGCCATCCGAAAATTATCATTACTCGTCGCGGAATAGGTTATTATTTACGTAGTCCAGAAGAGGAGTAACACGTATGCAAAAGGTGAGCTTTTTTCGATCGATTCACGTAAAGTTCGTATTTATTTATATTTTGCTCATATTAATTGCTCTACAAATTATCGGGCTTTACTTCTCTCGAGAATTAGAGCAAACGTTAACGACGAACTTTGAAACGTCGATTGTCGATCGGATGAACTTAATTGAATTCAGTGTACGTGAAGAAATGAAAAGAGAACGACAAGAAGACGATCCGACACTAGAAGAAAGTCTTCGGGTCGTTCTTTCTAGTTTCACATCTCAAGATATTAATGAAATACGTGTAATTGATTCGAAGTATCGAATTGTCGCGACGAATGTATTAGATAATCAAACGCTCGTCGGTCAGCGATCTATCGACGA
>JASLGI010000109.1 GCA_030149685.1 Bacillaceae bacterium
GGTCGTCTACTTTCATCATCTGGCGGAACACCATACGTCCGATACGGCCAAATCCGTTAATTGCTACCTTAGTTGTCATGAATATATCCTCCTGCATGTATGTTATACTAATGTCTTTTATCCGTTCATTAGTATAACACAATTTATTTAAATTTCATTTGTTTTCTACACTTTTTTTCATCTTTTCCACAGTTTGTTCATCATTTCGTTGAAGACGACCATTTATCTAATATTTCTTTCACTTGCTGCTCTGTTTCTTGTAAGCTTCCTTCATTTGAAATGACATAAGTTGCATATGCCTCTTTCTCTTTTACAGGAATTTGTGATTGAATACGCGCAAGAGCTTCTTCTTCTGATAACTCGTTTCTTTTCATTAAACGCGCTTTTTGCGTTTGTTCTGAGACTGACACGACGATCACTTCATCAACTGTATGAACTAAATCATTTTCAATAAGTAGTGGAATATCCATAATGACGACCGCTGCGCCTTCTTCTACGTAACGCTTTTTTTCTTCTTCCATCCATTCTCGAATCGCAGGATGCATAATACTATTTAATATCTCTCGCGCTTCTTCATCATTAAATATTAAAGCGCCCAGTGCTTTCCGATTCAAACTCCCGTCACTTAATAACATCTCTTCACCGAATGCTTCGACGACGCGACGCAAAGCAGGCATCCCTGGGTCTACTACTCGTCGCGCAGCAATATCCGCATCTACAACTGGAATTCCTGCTTCTTGAAACATCGCGCTTACCGTACTTTTACCTGTTGCAATACTTCCTGTTAGTCCGACAATCATTCCATCCCTCCTCACTTTTGGCAATGACGACAAAATACACTCGTTCGACCAGCAATCGTCATTTTCTCTGTCGGTTCTCCACAATTCGGACACACCGACTTTTGATACAATTGCAATCGATCTTGCATCGAACCAGCTTCTCCATTCGTATCGACATAATCGGACACTGAACTTCCACCGATGTCAATACTTTCTTTTAAAATACTGACAACTTCTTGAAATAACTTGCGCAACTCATCCTCTTCAATCAAACTTGTCGAACGATTCGGATGAATCCCGCACCGGAAAAGAGATTCTGTTGCGTAAATATTCCCACACCCCGATATAACTTGTCCATCCATAATAACTGCTTTTATTGGCTTTTCTCGATATTTCGGCTGTTTCGTTTGTTCAATGAAAAACGATTCAGCTTTTTCATCAAACGGCTCTGGTGCTAATTGTAATAACGGACGATAATCGGACAACTCATTTAATAAGCGAAGTTCCCCGAATCGGCGGATATCGGAATAAACGAGCAAATAATGATCATCTAGTGTAAAAATGACATGTGCATGCTTTCGATACTTCTCTAACGGAATCTCCTCAAGCTCTTGCACATAAAACCAAGCACCTGTCATTCCTAAATGATTCACTAAGACGTAACGTTTTTCATCTTTCATTAAATGAAAATAAATATATTTACTCCGACGCTCTATCCGTTCAACAGTCATTCCGCTCATTTCATCGATGAAATGTTCTGTTACTTTTCCTTTAATGATTGCTTCTTTTCCTTGAAGTTTTGAACGTTTCACAACGTCTGATACTTCAACGGCTTGGATCGTTTTTCCTTCTACTTTCGGGATCAATCCACGTGTAACAATTTCTACTTCTGGTAACTCAGGCATTGTATCACTCCATATCGTACCAAGTCGGTCCATTCGATGCATCGACTTTTAATGGTACGTGTAATGCGATCGTCTCTTCCATCATTTGTGGAACGAGTGTATATAATCGTTCAATTTCTTCTGCAGGTGCTTCAAAAATCAATTCGTCATGTACTTGTAGCAAAAGACGCGCTTGAAGTCCTTCTCTTTCTAATGCCGCATTCATATCAATCATCGCTTTTTTAATAATATCGGCAGCGCTTCCTTGAATCGGCGTGTTCATCGCTGTTCGTTCAGCAAAGCTACGGCGATTAAAGTTCGAACTTTTCAACTCTGGTAAATAGCGTCGTCGATTCATCAACGTCGTCACATACCCGTCTTTTTTCGCTTGCGCAACGATATCGTCCATATAGCGTTTCACTCCTGGAAAAGTCTCGAAGTACGTTTCGATAAATTCTGCTGCTTGTTTTCTCGGAATTTTTAAATTTTGAGACAATCCGTAATCGCTAATTCCATAAATAATGCCGAAATTCACCGCTTTTGCCGCACGACGCATGTTACTATCTACCGCCTCTTCACTCACTCCGAAAACGTTCATCGCTGTGGCTGTATGAATATCTGCTCCCTCTTTGAAAGCTTCTGTTAACTTTTCATCTTCTGAAATATGAGCGAGCACGCGTAATTCGATTTGTGAGTAGTCCGCTGCGAATAACTGCCATCCTTCTTCACTCGGCACGAATGCTTGGCGAATTTTTCGTCCTTCCGGTAAACGGATCGGGATGTTTTGTAAGTTTGGGCTTACTGAACTTAATCGACCAGTCTGTGTCAACGCTTGTTGGAAACGGGTATGAATTTTCCCATCACTATGAATTTCTTTTTCTAATCCTTCTACATACGTCGAATTCAATTTATTTAATTGACGATATTGTAAAATATGTGAAATAATTTCGTGTTTCGGCTCTAATTTTTCTAACACATCGGCTGCTGTTGAATAACCTGTTTTCGTTCGTTTAATGACCGGTAACTCTAAACGTTCAAACAAAATAACACCAAGTTGTTTCGGTGAATTAATATTAAATGTTTCTCCTGCGAGTCGATAAATTGTTTCTTCTAATACCGTAAGTCGTTCTTCCAAATCTTTACCAATGTGTTGTAACGCATCTACATTGACTCGAACACCTGTCGCTTCCATTTGACCTAAAATGCGAGCAAGTGGCAATTCGATCGTTTCATACAATTCTGCTTGTTCATTTTCATTGAGTTCTTTTTGAATGACCGACTTCGTTTCTCGAATCGCTTCAACTTTTCGAGCGATATGATCAAATAAAACTTCCCGTTCAGGAACTGCTCGTTTCTTTCCTTTTCCATAAATCGCTTCATCGGTTTGAATATCCGTAAAACCAAACGGTGCAACAATCGATGCGAGATCATCATGCGAAGCTGCAGGGTTCACTAAATACGTTGAAAGTAATGTGTCGAATGTCATTCCTTTTAATTGAATACCGAGACGATGACAGAGGACATACATCGCTTTTGCATCACTCGTCGACTTTTTCTTCGTCTCATCTTCTAACCATTCTTTTAAGGCTTGTGACGTTTCTAATGTTTCAGGAGAACAAGTATATACTTCATCGTCTACAGCGATCCCGAAGCCGAGAATATCAGCTAATAAATAATCTTCATCCATCGTTTCTATATGAATAGCTGCTTCGTCTGGAAGTGTAGGCACTGTTTCTTCTGTAAACGTCTTCCATACGATTTCTTTTTGCATTTCTTCTACTTCGTCTGGTGCTAAATCTTTCAACAAACTTGTAAATTCTAGCGTTTGATAGAGCTCTTTTACTCGTTCGGTTTGAGGCCCTTCATATACGAGTTCGTCTAATGTAATAGGAAGGTCTGCTGCTGTTTCAATCGTCACGAGATATTTACTCATCAACGCTTGCTCTTTATAGTCAATTAAATTTTGCTTCATTTTCTTCGCCGTAATCTCTTCTAAATGTTCATAAACGCCTTCCATCGTTTCATATTGGTGAAGTAATTTTAACGCTGTTTTCTCACCGATCCCTGGTACTCCTGGAATGTTGTCAGATGTATCTCCCATAAGCCCTTTCATATCGATGATTTGTGCAGGTGTTAAATTGTATTTTTCACGAATCGTTTCAGGCGTATATTCGTCCATCTCTTTAATTCCACGACGAGTAATATAAACAGTCGTATGAGGTGTTGCTAACTGTGTTAAATCTTTATCTCCTGAAATAATGACAACGTCCATTTGTTCTTTTTCTGCAATGACACTCATCGTTCCGATAATGTCATCTGCTTCATATTGTTCAATTTCAAATTGCTTCATGTTGTAAGCGGCAATTAAATCACGTAAATAAGGGAATTGTTCAGATAATTCCGGTGGTGTTTTTTGACGTCCACCTTTATACTCTTCATATTGTTTATGGCGGAAAGTAGCCTTTCCTTTATCCCAAGCAACGAGTATATGTGTCGGTTGCTCTTGTTCAATGACACTTTGTAACATCATCGCAAAACCATACGTCGCATTCGTTGGGATTCCTTCACGATTCGTTAAAATCGGTAATGCGTAAAATGCACGATATGCGAGACTATTTCCATCAATGAGTAACAATTTTTCTTTTGTCATGAGTCACTCTCCTCTTTCATTAGCGTTCCATTAAGAATATACGTTCTTATTATATCAATTCCTTTGAAACAAAGAAAACTAAACGAAAAGATCGCCCGAAAAATCGGACGATCTTTTTATTGTTGGCGAACCGGTAAAAATACAGTAAATGTACTTCCTTCACCCATTTCACTATCTACAGAAACATAACCATTATGCGCCTCAACTAAATGTTTGACAATTGCAAGACCGAGGCCTGTCCCTCCTGAATTGCGACTACGCGCTTTATCTACGCGATAAAATCGTTCAAACAAACGATTTTGCTCTTCTTGTGAAATGCCGATTCCTTCATCTCTTACAGCAATTGCTACTTCATCATTTTGTAATTCAAAAGTGACGAAAATATTCGTCGCTTCTGGCGAATAATGAATCGCATTTGCTAATAAGTTCACGAACACTTGAATAAGGCGGTCGTAATCGCCCTCTACAGTAATACTTGCATCCCCTAATATATCGATCGACATCTCCCGACTCGCTAACTTTTCTGATACGAGCTGAGCAGCATCATGAAGTAAAGTTGCAACAGGAATGTATGCGAGCTGTAACTCAAATCCTCGACGTTCTATTTTCGATAGTTCCAGTAAATCATCTACGAGCAATTGTAGACGATTACTTTCTTTTTGAATAATTTCTAAAAATGAGCGGGCTGCTTTTTCATCATGCATCGCTCCTTCGAGAAGTGTTTCTGTAAATCCTTTGATCGATGTAATCGGAGTACGTAATTCATGCGATACATTTGCAACAAAGTCTTTTCTCACTTCTTCTAAATGAACGAGCTCTGTTACATCATGTAATACGAGAATAACACCGAGCCAGTCACCGTGAGGACCAATAACAGGCGAGCCATGCACTCGTATATGATAATGTTTATATCCTACTTCATAACGAATTCTTTTTTCTTGTGGTCGCTCTGTTAAAAAAATATCTTCCAACATCGCTTCAATGGACAGTGGCAAAGGGAGGTCGTGGAAAGATTCTCCGAGCCACGTTTCTTTATCCGCTTGAAACATTTCTTCAAACGTATCGTTCATTAACCGCAAACGTCCCCCTCGCCCAAACATTAAAAGGCCACTACCGATACTTTCTGTTAATGTGTCAAAGCGTTCTTTTTCTAACGTTTGCAAAATATCTAACTCTTGCATATGCGCGCCGAGTTGATTGACACCGATCGCAAGCTCATCGTCCATCGCATAGCGTTGAGGAGATACTCGTGCTAAATATTGACCGCTCACGAGCTCGTTGACAGTCATCGTAATTTCTTCTAATGATGCTGTATACCCTTTTAACACTTTCGCTATAATGATAAATGTTGTAATAAAGAGAACGAATAAAACGAGCAATAAATATACCCAATACCTTTGTTGAATCGCCGCATCTGCTGTCGGATAAAACAAATGGAAAAACTGACCTAATACGATTCCGAGTAAGACGAATAAAACGAAAATAATTAAACCGACTGCAAATAAAAGCCTTTGATAATGACGATTACTCATAGGCGACTCCCCTCAAACTTGTAGCCGATCCCCCGAATCGTTTTAATATATTTTGGTTTTCTCGTATTGTCTTCAATTTTTTCTCTTAAATGACTTACGTGAACGTCTACGATACGCGTATCTCCAACAAATTCATAATCCCAAACGGCTTGAAGTAATTGATCACGTGTTAACACATGATTTTTATGCTGCATAAAATAAACGAGTAATTCAAACTCTTTCGGTGTTAATGTTAATAACTCTCCTTTTAATGTCACTTCATAACGCTCAGGATAAACAATCAATTCTCCTTCAACAAGCTTAGCATTCGCTGAAAATGTCGTTGCTCCTTGTTGAGCATCATATGTACGACGTAACACTGCCTTCACACGAGCGATTACTTCTCGTGGACTAAAAGGCTTCGTCATATAATCATCTGCCCCTATTTCTAATCCGAGTACTTTATCAGGCTCTTCCCCACGAGCTGTTAACATAATGATTGGTACATTAATATTTTGCTGTCTCAATCGTTTACATACATCGATACCGTCAATTTTCGGTAACATTAAATCAAGAAGTACGAGATCTGGACGCTCTTCTGCGATGAGCATAAGCGCTTCTTCTCCATCTTCAGCACTAATTGTTTCAAAATTAGATTGCCTCAAATTGTACTCTAACAATGTACGAATTGACTGTTCATCATCAACGATTAAAATCTTTGTCATAACTCCCACTCCTTCTCTTATTAATTAGAGTGTACTATGAGAAAAACACATTTACAAAGCTCTCAAAGATTCTTTACATAATCTTAACCTTTCTCATGATACGTTTTCTTCTCTTTCCCTTTTTTGCTAAATAAAAACGTAGAGGAATTCCTCTACGTTTTCATTTCATCACTATTCTAATACGTCCATTACGGCACGAACTGATTGAGCAGATTGTTCTAATGCTTCTTTTTCTTCCTCTGTTAAATCAAGTTCAATTACTTTCTCAATACCATCTGCACCTAGAACGGTTGGTACTCCTAAATAAAGACCTTCCATTCCGTATTCTCCTTCTAAATAAGCAATCGAAGGTAATACACGCTTTTGATCTTTTAAAATCGCTTCTGCCATTTCAACGAGCGCTGCAGCTGGTGCATAATAAGCTGAACCATTTCCTAAAAGTTCAACAATTTCTGCTCCCCCTTTACGGGTTCTTTCGATAATTGCTTCTAAACGTTCTTCTGGGATAAGGTCAGCAAGCGGTACACCTCCAGCAGTAGAGTAACGAATAAGAGGTACCATGTCATCTCCGTGACCTCCTAGAACAAAACCTGTAACGTCTTTTACTGACGCGTTTAACTCTTCTGCTACGAATGCACGGAAGCGCGCTGTATCTAAGACTCCTGATTGACCAATTACACGATTTTTTGGAAGTCCTGATTCTTTATAAACTGTATACGTCATTGCATCTACTGGATTCGTTAAAACGAGAATCGTCGTATTCGGTGAATATTTCACAATTTCTTTCGTTACATCTTGCATAATTTTTTGGTTCGTTTGAACGAGGTCATCTCGACTCATCCCTGGCTTACGTGCCATTCCTGCTGTAATGATGACAACGTCTGAATCTTTCGTATCTTCATAATTAGCCGTACCAATAATTTTTGCATCGAAACCTTGAATTGGACTCGCTTCAAACATATCGAGCGCTTTTCCTTTTGCTGGATTTTCCATTGCTGGAATATCTACGAGAACAATATCACCTAACTCTTTTTGTGCAGCTAAAAAAGCTGCTGTAGCACCTGTAAAACCTGAACCGATAACTGAAACTTTTTTACGTTGCATTGACATAAAAAATCTCTCCTTGTTCGTTTACATTTGATTCTCTTCTTTAATAGAAGTAGTACTGCTAGTATACCCTACTCTCGCTCTTTCTTAACATGCAATTGGTGTCTTCACGAGATTGTCATCTCCTTCTCACCATTTTTCCTTATAAAAAAACGTACGCCTCCTTATGTTTCGTTATACTTTGATCGCTCAGAAAAAAGTATTAAACAGGAGGCGTACGCGATGCATACGCATTAAATATAAGATCTCATTTAGGATGACACATCTGCTACCTTAACATTTGAAATAGAACCTATAAAAAAAGAGGCTGGATAACCAGCCTCTTTCAAACAATTATAAGTTTTTGATTAACTCGTCTGCGAATTCTGAAGTTTTTACTTCTTTCGCGCCGTCCATTAAACGTGCGAAGTCGTAAGTAACAACTTTAGATGCAATTGTTTTTTCGATAGAAGCTTCGATCATACGACCTGCTTCTGACCAACCTAAGTGGTCTAACATCATAACAGCTGAAAGGATAACTGATGATGGGTTAACTTTATCAAGACCTGCATATTTTGGTGCTGTACCGTGTGTAGCTTCGAAGATCGCGTGTCCAGTTACGTAGTTAATGTTCGCTCCTGGTGCGATTCCGATTCCACCTACTTGTGCAGCTAATGCGTCTGAGATGTAGTCTCCGTTTAAGTTCATTGTTGCAACAACGTCGAACTCTTCTGGACGTGTTAAGATCTGTTGTAAGAAGATGTCTGCGATTGAGTCTTTAACGATCATTTTACCTGCTTTAATCGCTTCGTCTTGTGCTTTGTTTGCAGCGTCTACGCCTTCTTTTTCTTTGATCTCATCGTACTGGTTCCATGTGAATACTTTGTCGCCGAACTCTTGCTCTGCAACTTCATATCCCCATTTTTTGAATCCACCTTCTGTGAATTTCATAATGTTACCTTTGTGTACGATTGTTAAGTTACGGCGGTTGTTATCGAGTGCATACTCAAGAGCTGAACGAACTAAACGTTTCGTACCTTCTTCAGAAATTGGTTTAATACCGATACCTGAAGTTTCTGGGAAACGAATGTTTTTAACGCCCATTTCGTTTTGTAAGAAATCGATTAATTTGTTTGCTTCATCTGAACCTTGCTCGTACTCGATACCAGCATAGATATCTTCTGTGTTCTCACGGAAAATAACCATGTCACATTTGTCTGGGTTCTTAACTGGTGATGGAACACCTTCGAACCAACGTACTGGACGAACACATGCGAAAAGGTCTAATGTTTGACGAAGTGCTACGTTTAAAGAACGAATTCCTCCACCGATTGGTGTTGTTAAAGGTCCTTTAATAGCGATTAAGTATTCGTTGATAGCATCTAATGTTTCTTGTGGTAACCATTCGCCTGTTTCGTCGAATGCTTTTTGACCTGCTAAGATCTCTTTCCACTCAATTTTTTTCTCACCATTGTATGCTTTTTCAACTGCTGCGTCGATTACGCGAACTGCTGCGTTCCAGATATCTGGACCTGTTCCGTCACCGATGATGTATGGAATGATTGGATTGTTTGGTACTTGTAACTGTCCATTTTGTAAAACTACTTTTTCTCCTGCCATTGAATAAAGTCCTCCTCAATTTTCAATTAGCGGGGCGGTAGTCCTACCGCCCCAGCACTAT
>JASLGI010000134.1 GCA_030149685.1 Bacillaceae bacterium
GCGGTTGTCGGAAAAAATGCTTTCGCTCACGAATCAGGCATTCACCAAGATGGTATGTTAAAAAATCCGGAAACGTATGAAATTATTACCCCTGAATTGATCGGTGCAAAAGCAGAACCACTTGCACTCGGTAAACACTCAGGTCGTCACGCGTTTAAAGATCGTGCAGAACAGATGGGCTTTTCATTAACAGACGAACAGTTAAACGAAGCGTTCCATGACTTTAAACAATTAGCAGATCGAAAGAAAGAAATTACAGAAGATGATTTATTCGTCTTATTTACAGGTCAACAAATTAAAGACCGTGAGATGGCGTCGTATGAACTCATACGTGCAGAAGTAACGTATGAAAACAATGAACCATTTGCGAAAGTGACAGCAAATATTCCAAGCGGTGAACAAAAAGTTGTTACATCGAACGGTTCAGGTTCTGTTGAAGCGTTATTTAATGCACTTGAACAACTCGTACCAGGAGAAGTACACATTCTCGATTATCGTGTCACATCTGTCGGAAAAGGACGAGATGCACTCGGAGAATCGGTCATTAAATTAAGTTACGATGGTGAACGTTTCACAGGTCGAAATGTTTCACAGGACGTGTTACAAGCGACAGCGAAAGCGTATATTAACGCAGTGAATCGACATTATGTGAGTAAACAGATGAATGAACGAATGACGACTTCATAAGGAGGAAAAAGAATGGAAAAAACGATTGCGGTATTACAAGGAGATGGAATCGGTGTCGAAGTAACGGATGCAGCGATGCGATTGATTGAAGCAGTCGGCGAGCGTTACGGGCATACGTTTCATATGAAAAAAGGGCTCATCGGTGGTCAAGCGATCGATGCAGTACGAGATCCGTTGCCAGAAGAGACGATTAAACTGTGCGAAGAAAGTGATGCGATTTTACTCGGTGCAGTCGGTGGCCCAAAATGGGACAACAATCCGTCGAATTTGCGACCAGAAAATGGCCTTCTAAAAATTCGAAAACAGTTTGATTTATTTGCTAACTTACGACCAGTAACTGCGGTTCCTTCACTACTTGCTGCTTCACCGTTGAAGCGAGACATTGCAGAAGGTGTAGATATGATGATCGTTCGTGAGTTGACAGGTGGTCTTTACTTCGGTGAACCGAGTCATTTCGATCAAGATGGCGCAGTCGACACTCTTTTATACTCACGTGAAGAAATCGAACGAATCGTTGATCAAGCCTTTCAAATTGCGATGAAACGGAAAAAACACGTAACATCAGTCGATAAAGCGAATGTGCTTGAATCAAGTAAATTGTGGCGTCAAATTGTTGAAGAGAAGAAAGAACAATATCCTGAAGTAACGGTTCATCACCAACTCGTTGACTCGGCAGCGATGAAGTTAATTACAGAGCCAGCAAGTTTTGATGTCGTCGTGACAGAAAATATGTTTGGAGATATTTTAAGTGATGAAGCATCTGTCCTTACAGGATCGATCGGCTTACTTCCTTCAGCAAGTATTCGTTCAGACGGTTTCGGTTTATATGAACCCGTGCACGGTTCAGCGCCAGAAATTGCTGGAAAAGGACTTGCGAACCCTGCAGCGACAATGCTTTCAGTTGCAATGATGTTCACGTATTCATTTGATTTATTAGAAGAAGCAGCAGCGATTGAACGAGCGGTATTCCAAGCATACGATGATGGTTATTTCACAAAAGATTTACAAGGAACATTAAGTACGAGCGAGTGGACAGAGAAAGTCATTGAACGATTAGGATGATTTCCACTTCGATCATTTAAAGGAGGCGTATCAATATGACAGCACCAAAAACGATTATTGAAAAAATTTGGGACAATCATGTCGTATATGAAGAGGAAGGGAAGCCGGATTTACTTTATATCGACTTGCATTTACTTCATGAAGTAACGTCACCTCAAGCGTTTGAAGGGCTTCGATTAGCAGGACGCAAAGTGCGTCGACCGGACCTTTGCTTTGCGACGATGGATCATAATGTACCGACAAAAAATATCGATATTATTACAGATCCGATTGCAAAAAAACAGATGACGACACTTCAACAAAACTGTGAAGAGTTCGGAATTGAATTAGCAGATATGGGGCATCCTGAACAAGGGATCGTTCATATTATCGGACCAGAACTCGGGTTGACACAACCGGGTAAAACAATCGTTTGTGGCGATAGTCATACGTCGACACACGGAGCATTCGGAGCCATTGCTTTCGGTATTGGAACGAGTGAAGTTGAACACGTATTATCGACACAGACATTATGGCAAGCACGACCGAAAACGATGGAAATTCGCGTCGAAGGAGAGCTCGGGTTCGGCGTGACGGCGAAAGATATTATTCTCGCAATTATCGCAAAATTCGGAATCGATGTAGGGACGGGACATATTGCGGAGTTTACAGGTGATGCGATTCGTCAATTATCGATGGAAGAACGAATGACTGTATGTAATATGTCGATCGAAGCTGGAGCAAAAGCTGGTTTAATTAGTCCCGACGAAACGACGATTGACTATCTCCGAGGACGTAAACATGTGCCGAAAGGAGAGGCATTCGAACGTGCAGCGCAAGAGTGGCTAGCACTTCGTACAGATGAAGGGGCAACGTACGATACGACCCTCGTCATTCATGCAGATGAAATATCACCATTCGTCACGTGGGGAACGAACCCATCGATGGGATCAGGTGTACACGAGTCGGTACCGAAAAAAGAAGACTTCGACGATGTTTCTGATCGTGATGCATTAGAAAAAGCGTTAGAATATATGGATTTAGAAGAAGGTCAAGCATTAACGGATATCGATATTCAGCACGTATTTATTGGATCATGTACGAATGCTCGTTTATCTGATTTACGCGAAGCAGCAAAAGTCATTCAAGGACGAAAAGTACATCCGAACGTAACGGCGATTGTCGTGCCAGGTTCACAAATGGTGAAGCGTCAAGCGGAGGAAGAAGGAATCGCTCAACAATTTATCGATGCTGGATTTGAATGGCGTGAATCAGGATGTAGTATGTGTCTTGCGATGAACGATGACGTTGTGCCTGCAGGAGAGCGCTGTGCATCGACATCGAACCGTAACTTCGAAGGGCGACAAGGAGCAGGGTCACGCACGCATTTAGTCAGTCCGCCGATGGCAGCAGCTGCAGCGATTCATGGGCGTTTCGTCGACATTCGCAAAGAGATGGAACAATACGCATAGAAAAGGGGTTATCGTATGAAGCCAATACGTCAAGTATCGAGTACGGTTACACCGTTAAATTATAAAAACGTCGATACCGATCAAATTATTTCTAAAGAATTTTTAAAACGAATTGAACGAACAGGATTTGGTCAATTTTTATTTTATCATTGGCGCTATGATGAGGAAGGAAATCCGAAGGGCGATTTTGTGCTGAATGATCCGAAGTATGAAGGGTCTCAAGTACTCGTCGCTCACGATAACTTCGGATGTGGTTCTTCACGAGAGCACGCTCCATGGGCGCTTCAAGACTATGGATTTGATGTAATTATCGCACCAAGTTTTGCCGATATTTTTCATAACAACTGTTATAAAAACGGAATTTTACCGATCGAGTTACCAGTAGATGTTGTGGAGCATTTACTTGAAAAAGGAAAAGAAGATACGTATGAGATTTCGGTCGATCTTGAACGCCAAGTCGTTGAGACGTCTGAAGGAGAAGAATACTTCTTCGAAATTGATGATTATAATAAAAAAATGTTGTTAAATGGTTGGGATGAAATTTCATTAACATTTCAGTATGAAGATAAAATTTCCGCATATGAGGAAAAAAATCAACCGTTGGAAGAATAAGTATGTATAATAAGAAGAGATATCGAAAAGATATCTCTTTTTTTGTGAAAAAAATGAAAGGGGTACGACATGAACAATCGAATGTTGTTATTGATGATTGCAGGAACATCTACTTTACTTGCGATCATTGGCTTCATTTTGTATGGTCAGTGGAAGGAAGCGCAAATGCCTTCGACAGAGCCGCGTGTAGCATCTGAGGAGACGACAGAAGTAGTAGAGGAAGAGGTAGAGCCCGAACGTACGAGTATTACGATCGGCATGGTAGGCGATATTTTACTTCACCAACCGATGTATTATTATAATGACTTTGACTTCGCATTTGAAGCGGTGAAAGATGTGATGGAAGACGTCGATTTTTTACTCGCTAACCAAGAATCGATGCCAGGTGGCGAAGCGCTCGGATTAAGTAATTATCCAATTTTTAATAGTCCGAAATCGATCATCGGTGGTCTCCAAAATAATGGAGTAGACTTCGTAACAATTGCGAATAACCATACGCTCGACAAAGGAGAGGCTCAAGTATTACACTCGATCCAAACGTTAAAAGAATATGATATGCCTTATACGGGAGCGTTTGAGTCGTATGAAGATATGGAACGTTTACGCATCGTTGATGTTGATGGTATCCAAGTAGGGGTTCTTGCATACACGTACGGGACGAATACATATAAAAAAGAACACCCAGATGGAAAAGAATACCTCGTCAATATTATCGATGAAACGCGAATTATTGAGGATATTCAAAAGATGAAGAAAAAACAAACAGACGTCATCGTTTTAGCGATGCATTGGGGAACAGAGTATAGTAATGATGAAACAGAAGAGCAGCGTCAAATGGCAAAAAATTTATTTGATGCCGGGGCGGATATTATTTTCGGTCATCACCCGCACGTATTACAACCGTCTGAAATGATTGATGGCAAACCTGTTTTCTATTCTATCGGGAACTATTATTCGGGGATGCCTTGGGCTGGAACGAATATCGGAGGAATTGCACGTGTTACTGTTACGAAAGAAACGCGTGGTGATGAGTCGACGATTTCGATCGACGAATCTAACTTCTTCCCGACTGCGGTCGTAAAAGATGCGGTTATTCCAAACTTCAACCCAGCATTTCGCATCGTGCCATTAGAGTCGATTGGCTCGCATTTAGGATATACACCTGAATGGGTAGAAAATCTATTAGGTGTTCCTTCTTGGTCATTAGAAGAAGAGGTAACAGACTAACAAAAGTAACGCACGGAAAAATTTTCGTGCGTTTTTTGTATTTTTATATCTCTATAATATATTTTTGGAATCGCACAATTTCGCATGAAATTGTGCGTATAAAAAACGTACGTCTCCTTTGAAACAAAAAGAATGAATGCGTTACTTATCCTATTATGAAGAGTTAACAGAAGCTCTTTCAGAGGTGAAAAAAGGTCTGATTGATCAGTATGAAGAAATGTTAGCCTCTAATTGTGAGCCAATGAAGCGTACAGTGAAGACATTCAAAGAAAAGCGAACAGAATTTGAATGGTTTTGTAGAAGGGTTAAACAACAAAATGAAAGTGATCGAAAGAACAAAGGTTTTATTTAGTCATAAGTATAAAAATATAGGGGCTCATTTAGGGGACGTATTCGTTACCTCAACATTTGAAAGAGAACGATATTATTTAGAAACCAAAAATCCCGATGGGAACGAAATTATTTCGTCCTCATCGGGATTTTTGTACTACTTATTATTTTAAGTTATTGATAAAGCGCTGAACGTCTACGAGTTTAATTTTATCGTTTGGACCAAAGTTTCCGTTAGGGTAACCTTGTGTCACGTTGTTCGCTGCTAAAATTTTAATTTGTGTTGCGTGTGGGTGTGTATCTGGTACGTCTGGGAACACTTTATCAGAAGTTCCTTTTAAACCGAATGTGTTTACTAACGTACGTGCTAACTCACCACGTGTAATTGTTGCGTTTGGATTGAAGTTTCCGTCACTTCCACCGTTGAAGATTCCTGCTGCTGCTGCTGCAATGATTGCTTCGTAGTGTGGGTGGTTTTTCGGAACGTCAGGGAACGCTGTTTGTTCTGATGCTGTTGTTGTTGCTGATAAGTTTAAGTCTTTTGCTAAAACTGCAGCTACCTCTGCACGTGTTGCATGTGGGTCAACAACTTCTGGTTTTGGTTCAAAGTTTTTCACGCGACGTGCGCCGATGTAACGTTTACCCCAGTAGTATGGGTCATAGATTGAACCGATTGTTACACCTTTACTTGTTGAAGCGTGGATGAATTTTCCACCGTTAATGTAAATTCCTACGTGTGATACGCCACGACCTGATGTATTAAAGAATACGAGGTCTCCTGTTTTTAATTGTGATTTTGCAATTGGTGTACCTACATTGATCTGTTGACCTGTTGTACGTGGAATGTTAACTCCTGTTTCACGGAAAACGTACTGTGTGTATCCCGAACAGTCGAAGCCTCCTGGACGTGTACCTCCCCATCGGTAAGGTGTTCCCATATACTTCTTAGCGTTCGAAATTAAAGTGTCTGCTGAACTTGCTTGAGCGTTCATCATTGCTGGTGATGTGAAGAGCAACATGAAGCTCGCAAATACTGTAAATAAAATACGTTTCATAACGTTTTCTCAATACCCCTTTCAAGAGTGTCCATATGTGCAATTTTTTAATTTTTAAAGTTATTGTTTCTT
>JASLGI010000163.1 GCA_030149685.1 Bacillaceae bacterium
TTTTGAAATGATTGAGGAAGTAGAAGTTGTCGATGACCATACGGTACGTATTAAAACAGAATATCCTTTCGCACCGATTCTCGCTCACTTATCACATGATGGTAGTGCGATCATTAGTCCGAAATTAATCGAAGAAGATTATAAACTAATGGAAGAAGGAAAACCTGCAGGATCAGCATTTGCTAAAGCAGCAGCTGGAACAGGACCTTTCCAATTCGTTTCTTGGACACCAGGGGATGAAGTAAAAATTGAGCGTAATGACGATTATTGGGGAGACAAAGTACATGTCGATACAGTAACGTATAAAGTAAGCCCTGAAAGTACGACGCGTAATGCCGACTTAGAAGGTGGTTACGTTCACGTAACAGACCCTGTACTTTCAAACGAAGTGAATGCTATTAACTCAAGCGGAAATGCAGAAGTGTTAGAAAAAACATCTTCAAGTATTTCATACATTGGCTTCAATACAGAAAAAGAACCGTTTGATGACCCGAAAGTGCGCCAAGCAGTTGCGTTAGCAGTCGATTTAGATGAAATTATCGATGGTATTTATGACGGTTTTGGTACACCAGCTGCAGGTCCTTTATCACCGGATACATTCGGCTTTGATGAAGATTTAAAACCGATGAAAGCAAACCTTGATGAAGCGAAAAAATTGTTAAAAGAAGCGGGTCTTGAAGACGGCTTCAAAACGACGATTTGGACAAACGATGAGCAGCAACGTGTCGATACAGCGATTTACCTTCAAAACCAATTAAAGCAACTCAATATTGATGTTGCGATCGAACAAATGGAGTGGGGAGCATTCCTCGATAAAACAGCACAAGGTGAACACGATATGTATATCCTCGGCTGGAGTAACCCAGTAGGAGATGCAGACTATGGTCTTTATGCATTATTCCACTCGAAAAACAAAGGAGACCCAGGAAACCGTTCATTTTATGAAAATCCTGAAGTCGACCGTTTACTCGATGAAGGACGTCAAGAAACAGATCCAGAAAAACGTCTTGCCATTTACAAAGAAGTACAACAAATTATCGCGGAAGATCAACCAATGGTCTTCATCCACCATAAAGACTACTTACTCGGTGTAAGCAATGCGATCGAAGGTTTCGATATTAACATGGCTGGAAAATATCAATTACGCGATGTGAAATTTGTCGAATAACAACGTCTTAAGACACTAGAAGAGGGATCTCTTCTAGTGTCTTTTCATCTTCATTTTTTCTTCAGTATTTCACTGGCACTTTCTTCATTCCTGTTCGTTATATTAAAACAGAGGTGAAAGACGAATGAAGCGTTTATTATTATTCAGTGTTATTTTACTATCAGCCATCATCGGTTATATGTATTGGTCTGTTGAAGCGAGCAACGAATTGCGTCTCGTCAATCAGCAACATTCCATTTCTCAGCGAATGATGCCGCGTGATACGGTAACACTTTCTGCAACAGATACTTTTTTAACAGCACGTGAAATTACTGTAGATCCGACGATTGTAGCTCCTCTTCAAGCAATGATGCAGCAAGCAAAAAGTGAAGGCCTTCAACATTTCATTATAAATAGTGGGTATCGTTCAATCAGCGAGCAGAAAGAGTTGTTTCAACAATACGGCAAGCAGCGAGCACAACGAGCAAAACAAAGTGAACACCATACAGGACTCGCTATCGATATCGGTTCGACAAATGGTGCGATGGGGGACAGTCCAGAAGGTACTTGGTTACAACAACATGCTTGGGAATACGGCTTCGTCATGCGATACCCCGCCCATAAAACAGCGATTACAAACATCCAATTCGAACCGTGGCATATTCGCTACGTCGGACTTCCTCATAGTCTCATTATGCGCGACTACGACTTCGTATTAGAAGAGTATATTCAATATTTACAAGATCACGATTCACTAACATACGGAAACTACACCGTGCAACGAATGACAAAAAGTGGCTACCGCGAGTTTTCAAAAGACCGCGACCCACATACATTTACTGCTTCACATGATGGAACCGGTCATATTATCGTAACGATGCAAAGCGCTTAAAACTATTTAAGCGCTTTTTTTCTTTAAAAAGTTATCCACAGGTATTTTTGATTCATTTGTCTATTCAAAGGAAGAAACAAATAATGTTCAACAAAAAAACCCTCTCTCGATAATGAGAAAGGGTAAACGGTAATAACCGATATTAACGTTTTGAGAAATATATTAATATTATTCATAATTTCGCAAAGAATGTTCTCCTTTAAATCAACATTCACAAGTATTTTAAAATGGACTTGATATTATTAAAGTAAATAAAATTTCGTGTTACTTGAACCGAAATAGATATTGGTTAGATACAGAACCTAATTTATAAAAACACACCATAAAGCTATCCTAAAAAGCGAAATTTAGATTTAGTGCATTAATCTTTTAACCAAAACGCTTCAAAATGTGTTACAGCATTATTTTTTTCGAATAGATCCCTAAACATGTTTAACAATACGTCACTATCTTTTCCTATAAATTCAGCTGATAAATCATCAATTGCATGAGAGTTCACATTAAATAACTTATAATGTTCCTCTTTTCCTTTATAAAAATCATTTACATTGATTTTATTAAAACTAGTATATGTTTCTACTATTCTCCTCATGACATTAAGCATTGTATTTATTAAATCATTGTTGTAGAGAGCTTTTAATTCAATCCATAAAGATTCATAATGAGTGTTAAAATCTTTATCCATAGAATTAATTTCAATTATTTCCCCACGTTCTAATCTATAAAAACCATACTCTTTATACTTCCGATTATTCTGTCGCTTAGGCAAATTTAGATAAAAATGGGCATTATGGGTTAAACAAATTAAATAGTCCTTGTTATTACTAAATTTATCAGGATATTGCCCATGATATAGATTTTGTAATTCAGTAATTATTAAGTATTGCATAGCATCGTCATTTGAGTTCATTGGATCATCAAATACAATAACTTTATTTTTGTTATTATTCATTTCAATATCACTAAGACGTTCCATAAAATATAAAAATGCTATAATATTTTTTTCACCTGTTGAAACCTTATCAATCGAGCGATGCCTGTCCCCATCTTTTATTTTATAATGCTCTAATCCTTTAGGGTTTGTAACAAGATCTAATTCCAAATTTGTTTTTCCCGCTGATTTTAATTTCTTGTTTATAATTTTCACAAATTCATAAGTACTTTTTGTGTTTTCTATAATACTAATTTTACGTTTTTCAAGCTTACTTACTTTATATTTTACAGAACTTAAGGTTCCTTCTGCTAAAGAATCTTTTGTTCCCCTTATTTTCTCAATCTCTCCTACTACTTCAATATTTATGTTCTTTAAATCATTTTCTAGCTGATTTAAATATGCACTTTCTACCTCAAAAGCTCGCCAACCTTTTCGATACTCTTCTTTTTTTAGTAACGATTCA
>JASLGI010000218.1 GCA_030149685.1 Bacillaceae bacterium
ATAAACGTCCCAAGAGGGATTCGAACCCCCGACCGACGGCTTAGAAGGCCGTTGCTCTATCCAACTGAGCTATTGGGACATAATAAAAGATGTTCTCCTCTTAAAAGAACACCTTCTATTATAGGTAATTTTTTATAAAAAGTCAATCATTTTTTCCATTTTACACGATCGACGCAATCTCCAGATAATGTATAGAATGCGACTTCATATGTTTCGTCTGTAATTATGAGTTGTGCATACGTTGGAGGACGACCTCCTCTTGGCGCAGCGAGACTTCCAGGATTAATAAATAAACGTCCTTCTGTATATTCTGCACCATATAAATGCGAGTGACCGAAACAAGCAATATGAGCCCCTCGTTCTTCTGCCTTATAGCTTAATGGTAACATCGAGCGCTTCACTTGATCTTTATGTCCATGAACGACTAATATATTCGTCTCTCCTGCTTCAACTACTTTTTCTAACGGATATGGACCGACGTCACAATTGCCTTTTACGACATGTACGCCGTCCCAAACCTTATCGTCAGCTGCTAATTCACTATCTCCACAATGAATATACAGATCTGCTTCTATTGACTTCCATGCCTCTACTAGCTCTCGCTGGCGATGGGTATCGCTTGTTATTAAAACAATCACTTCGCTTCACGCGCTTGTTTTAATAACAAGGCAAGTTGCGGACGTAGTTTTTTTATCGCCTGGCCACGATGAGAAATCGCCCCTTTTTCCTCAGGTGTCATTTGGGCCATCGTTCTTTCATATTTCGGCACATAAAAGATTGGATCGTAACCAAATCCTTCTGTTCCTAAACGTTCTGTCGTAATGATACCTTCACAACTACCATCAACTGTTACTGTTTCAATTCCTGGAGCTGCAACGGCTAACACACAACGAAAGCGTGCTGTACGCTTTTGTTCAGGGATATTTTCTAATTGGACTAATACTTTATCGATATTTGCTTCATCATCTTTTGTTTCTCCAGCATATCGAGCAGAGTATACTCCCGGCTCACCATTCAAAGCATCAACTTCAAGTCCTGAGTCATCTGCAATGACGAATGTATTGAAGCGTTTCGCGATTTCTTCTGCTTTTAAAATCGCGTTTTCTTCAAAAGTAACACCTGTTTCTTCGACATCAATGGCTTCTGGTAAGTCTGCTAAAGTTTTTACTTCAATACCGAGTGGATGAAAAAGCACTTCAAAATCTTTTGCTTTTCCTTTATTATTCGTTGCGATAAAAATCTCTTTCATTACTCTTAACTCCCAACAGGCGCATTATAACGCGCGAGAATTTGTTTTTGCTCCTCTACTAATTCTTGAATGCCTTTTTGAGCAAGTGAGAGGAATGTTTGTAAATCATTCATCGAAAATGTTGCTTCTTCACCAGTACCTTGAATTTCAACGAATTCTCCAGCACCTGTCATAACGACGTTCATATCGACTTGAGCATCAACATCTTCTACGTAATTTAAATCAACGATTGCCTCACCTGAATCAAGTAAACCGACACTCGTTGCTGCTAAGTAGTCTGTTACTGGGAATTTTTCAAAGTTTTCTTCTGCATGTAGACGTGCAAGTGCCATCGTCATTGCAACGAACGCTCCTGTAATTGATGCTGTGCGTGTTCCGCCATCAGCTTGAATAACATCACAATCAACCCATACCGTTCGCTCTCCGAGTGCTTCTAAATCAACGACTGCTCGTAAAGAGCGGCCAATTAATCGTTGGATTTCCATCGTACGTCCACCAATTTTCCCGCGTGATGCTTCTCGTTGTGTACGTTCTGCTGTAGCGCGTGGAAGCATTGAATATTCTGCTGTGATCCAACCTTTTCCTTGTCCGCGCAAAAATCGAGGAACACGCTTTTCAACAGTCGCATTACAAATCACTTTCGTATTACCTACTGTAATAAGTACTGACCCTTCTGGGTGCATAATATAATCTGGTTCAATTGTAATTGAACGTAATTCATTGAGTTGTCGTCCATCATGACGCGTTGTCATTATTCATTTCCTCCTTGAGTAAATCGTAATTCTTTTCCTTTTGATTGAATAACTGCTTGTAGGTCTAATCGTTCTACTGCCGGATGGTCTAATTGAAGCCAATCTTCTACGATTGCTTGAAATTTTTCCACATTACCTGTCGTGTAAAAAGTGTGATTTGCCTGTTGATCATTTGAAAATAACGCTCGTTCCTTTAATACACGTTCTACATCTCGTGCAGTTTCCTCTGCTGAAGAAATCACACGGATATGTTTTGGTAATGCTTCTGAAATATATTGTTCTAATAAAGGATAGTGTGTACATCCTAAAATTGCTGTATCAAAAGTTGAAGGATCCAGTACAGATAACGTTTTTTCTACTTCTTTTTTTGCTTCTTCTGATTTGTATCGTCCTTCTTCTACTAATGGTACAAATGTCGGACAAGCGAGTGCTTGCACATCAGCAGTTTTTTCTTTTTCGTGAATCGCCTGATTATAAGCGCCACTTTTTACTGTCCCTGATGTTCCGAGTACGACAACTTTCTTTTGTTCTGACACATTTAATGCCGCTCTTGAGCCTGGGTCAATCACACCGATGACCGGAAAAGGACATGCCTCTTTCACTAATGGTAATGCAGCTGCTGTTGCTGTATTACAAGCAATAACGAGCATTTTAATATTTAAATATTTCAATGCTTCTGCTATTTCTAAAGTAAATGATGCGACTTCCTCTGTCGTTCGTGGCCCATACGGACAACGTGCATCATCTCCTAAATATATGATCGATTCATTCGGTAGTGCGCGCATAATTTCTTTTGCGACGGTCAATCCACCAACTCCTGAATCAATTACTCCGATAGGTCCTGTCATTCAAAATCCCTCTAACTTTCTTATTCTCTATAATCCCCTCTTATTGTCGCCTCTTTTTCTCTTTCACGCAAGGTTTTCCCGCTTCACATTTCTTTCACTTTCTCTCTTTTGCACCATAAGATAAAAATATCTCACGCGACGCCTCGTCCCAAGGTTCACCTCTACCTGTTTCACGATTTACTTGAACGAGCGCTCCACGACCGACATAAACGATCTCACCTTTATCATTTTCCACTTTATAATGAAGATCGACGGAACTATTCCCGATCACATGCGGCTTAATATATAATGTTAACATTTCTCCAAAAAAGACTTGGCGAACATAATCACATTGAATGTCTGCTACAACGGGTTGTGTCGTAGAACCTTCTTCTGTCCAACGCGCCATTAAGCCACTCGCTTTCATAAACTCGATTCGAATATATTCAAAGTATTGAAAAACGACGGTATTGTTCACATGACCGAACATGTCTGTTTCAAAAACACGTACTGGGAGCTCTCTTGAAAATGTAAATTGTTCTTTCCACGTATCAAAATCTTCAATATATGCTGCTTTCATTGAAACATTCCCCTTTCATCGATTCATTTCATTCCTCTTATATTGTATCTCGCTCAATTATTCCTGTCATCTATTTCACTAAAAGTTTCATCAGTTTGTATAAAAAAACGACTACTTTGAATAAACAAAGTAGTCGTTTGACAATTCTTATTAGTCAACCATATGGTCGCTTCCGAAGAATTGTTTAAACATATGAACTGTTGTTGCACGGTTTAATGAAGCGATTGAAGTCGTTAAAGGAATACCTTTTGGACATGCTTCGACACAGTTTTGTGAGTTACCACATTCACCGAGTCCACCGTCTTTCATAATTTCTTCTAAACGTTCGTCTTTATGCATTGCACCTGTTGGGTGAGTATTGAAGAGACGA
>JASLGI010000233.1 GCA_030149685.1 Bacillaceae bacterium
GCTTTTGCTTTTTCGTCGAGCTGAATATCTGTACCACGCCCGGCCATATTCGTTGCGACAGTAATTCGTCCGTATTGCCCTGCTTCCGAAATGAGTTGAACTTCTTGCTCAACACTTTTGGCGTTCAATAAGTTGAACGATAATCCTTTTTTCTTCAACGCTTGAGCGACATCTTCCGATTGTAAAATTGAAGTCGTTCCGACGAGTACCGGTTGTCCTTTTTCGTGACGGCGTGCAACTTCTATTGCAACTGCCTCGTATTTTTGTTCTTTCGTTTCAAATACGCGATCTGGATGGTCAACCCGTTGACGCGGGCGGTTTGTCGGTACTTGTACAACACGCATGTTGTAAACTTCTAAAAACTCTTTCGCTTGAGTTTTCGCTGTACCTGTCATTCCGCTTAATTTCGGATACATACGGAAATAGTTTTGAATCGTAATTTGTGCTTGGGCTTTATTCTCATCGGTAATTGGGACGCCTTCTTTTGCTTCAATCGCTTGGTGAAGCCCGTCAGAAAGAGTACGACCTTCCATAATTCGTCCTGTAAACATGTCGATGAGTTCAATTTTATTTTCTTCAGAAATAATATAGTCGACATCAAGTTCAAAAATGACATGCGCTCGTACCGCTTGAATCATGTAATGGTAGAGCGTTTGGTGATGAAGGTCATATAAGTTTTCAACACCGAATGCTGCTTCGACTTTTTCGATTCCTGTTTCAGTAAGTGAGACAGCTTTCGTCATTTCATCGAATTCGAAGTCTTCATCTCGTTTAAAACGTTTTGCAACCATCGCAGCGACTTTGTGCAAATCTTCGTCCGCTTCCATTTTACCAGCAATAATGAGTGGAGTTTTTGCTTCGTCGATTAAGACAGAGTCTACTTCATCAATGATGGCAAAGTGATAAGGACGTTGTACTTTTTCCTCTAAAGAAGGTGCCATATTGTCACGTAAATAATCAAAGCCAAACTCTGTACCGACTCCGTACGTAATGTCTGCTTCATACGCTTGTTTTTTCTCATCCGGTTCCATCATCGGCATATTAATTCCGACAGTAAGTCCGAGGAAACGATGAATTTGCCCGATTTGGTTGTAGTCACGTTGCGCTAAATAGTCGTTCACAGTGATGACGTGAACACCTTTTCCTTCTAGTGCACGTACGTAAGAAGGTAAAGAAGCGACGAGTGTTTTCCCTTCACCAGTCGGCATTTCGGCAATGTGACCTTCAGTGAGGGCGAGACCGCCGATGAGTTGGACATCGTAATGACGCATGTTAAGTACACGCTTTGAAGCTTCTCGAACGACAGCAAAGCTATCAGGAATGATCGAGCGAATCGATGTACCATTTTCTAATTGTTCTTTAAAGTGTTCAGTCATTTGACGGAGTTCGATATCCGTCATCGCCTCGTATTTATTTTCGAGACGATTGATTTTCGCGACAATTCGTCGGTATCGACGCAATTGTCGTTCATCATCATCAAATAATTTTTTTATAAAAGATAACATTCACTCTGCTCCTTTTCTACCCACTCGTGGATATAGCTCAATTTTAGCAAAAACAAAAGAGAAAAACTACTGTAAGCGATAATACTTTCTATATATTGTCGATTAATCCGTCCTTGCGAGTGATTTTTTCTTCAGATAATGGTATAATTATTTGTGGAAAAAAGAACGTTGAAAAAGGACTTATATTTAGGAGGCACGACATGATTTATGTTGCGATTTTAACCGCTTTTATCGCTGCGATCGTTTTGACACCACTCGTCATTCGTTTATCGTATCGAATCGGCGCAGTCGATAAACCGAACTATCGAAAAGTGCATATCGTATCTATGCCGAGAATTGGTGGCTTAGCGATATTCGGTGCCTTTATGATAGGTTATTTCGTTATGAGTCCGTCGGATGAACATGCACTCGGTATTTTGCTCGGTGCCGTCTTAATTATTTTAACGGGTTTTTTAGACGACATGATCGATATTACACCGAAGGCAAAGCTCGTCGGACAAATTGGTGCTGCTCTTCTTGCAATTGTTTGGGGCGGCTTACAAATTCAATTTATTACGTTGCCGGTGATCGGACAAGTCGATTTCGGATGGTTAAGTATTCCGATCACAGTCCTTTGGATCGTCGGTATTACGAATGCGATCAACTTAATTGATGGATTAGACGGTCTCGCATCGGGAGTATCAGCAATCGCTCTTATTACGATGTCTGTGATGGCTGTTATTATGGGGAATACATTTGTCGCGATGACTGCTGCGATTTTAGCAGCGAGTGCAATCGGATTTTTATTTTACAATTTCCACCCAGCAAAAATATTTATGGGGGATACCGGTTCACTCTTTTTAGGATATATGATTTCCGTATTAGCTTTACTCGGTTTTAAAAACGTTGCGGTCATTTCTTTAATTATTCCAATCATCATGCTCGGTGTACCGATTTCTGACACGTTTTTTGCCATCGTGCGTCGTATTCGAATGAAACAACCGATTTCTGCACCAGATAAATCGCACTTACATCACTGTTTATTACGTATCGGCTTTTCACATCGTCAAACAGTGCTCATCATTTACTGTATTGCGATTTTATTCGGAATTGCTGCGATTTTATTTTCACAAGCGACTGTTTGGGGAGGAATTATCCTTCTAGCAGTGATCATTATTGCTGTGGAATTGTTCGTAGAAGTGATCGGTTTAGCTGGAACGAATTATAAACCGCTCATTAATCTCGTACGAATGATAGGAAAGTAAATCATAAATAAAAGGCTGTTCAAAAAGTCAATGTTGACTTTTTGAACAGCCTTTTTCATTACACGTCTGATAAGTTTTTCGTTGGGATTTTCTTCTCTGTTTCTTCTAAATCGTCCGTATCTTCAAGCGATTTCGTCGGGAGTCCGAGATGATTACGTAAAATTGTTTGGACATGTATGAGCGAATCAGGATCTACTTTGTAATAGTAAATACCTGTTGACCAATCATCGGTACCGAGTAAATTTAATGTATCGATTCGCGGAGCTCCTTTTTTCGCATATTCGAAGAAAGAAAACATTTCTGTTAACGTCATATTCGTTTTCATGTTGACACCGAGCGCATCGACGATGTCTCCGTAGCGCGTCACGGATGAAATCGATGAAGCACGTTCAACCATTGCTTCAATAATCATCTGTTGACGTTTGCCGCGGTCAAAGTCGCTATCGAGCTTTCGCGTACGTGCTAAAGCGAGTGCATGACGGCCGTCTAAATGTTGAAGTCCAGGTTCTAAGTGGATCGAGTTTTGATCATTTTCATCTTTTTCGATCCGTTCATAAGGAACTTCAACATCAATTCCACCGAGTGCATCGACTACATCGATAAAGGCATTGAAATTCATTTTGATGTAGTAATGAATCGGGATATCGAGTAAATCTTCAACGGACTCTACTGAAGCACGCACGCCCCCAAAAGCGTGAGCGTGTGTAATTTTATCTTGATAACCAACTTCAGGTATGTACACGTATGTATCGCGTGGAATGCTCAATAGTTTGATCGTTTTCATTTTCGGGTTAAAAGTCGCAACGAGCATCGCATCTGTTCGACTATTTTCATCGTCTTGGTCGGCGCGTGAGTCACCATTATCAATGCCGAGCAATAAGATAGAAACATTATCTTTGGCGGGTTCGACAGATTCACGGGCTTTCGTCGGTGTCGCATCAATCGGCTCGAATGCTTGGTCTGCTGCTGTTTGTACTTTGCTTAATAAAGAAAAAGCATAGCCGAAAACGACAAAAATGATACCGAGCGAAAGAAGTAAGGACAGCTGCAACAGTTTTCGTTTTCTTCGTCCTTTGCGCTTTTCTTTAAAATAGTCTTTTCTTTTTAATTTTTTCTTTGTCATCTCTTCACACTCCCCTCGGAGCCACCATTCCCTTCTAACGTTTTAGGGTCATAATGAACGGGTAATTATGGACTACTCGTATTTACTGTTGAATTTCTCTGAAAATCGTATCGACTGTTTCAATCGTCGCTTGTCCGTTCGTCAATTCGGTCATCCATTCGGTGAAAGATTCTTTTTTATCTAATGGAACATAAATGTACATCGTAACGTCATCGGTGTAGTCAATGTCTTTAATTGTATACGTTGACTGTCGTACTTCATTTTCTACTTTTCCGAGCCACGTATAATCGATCGTAACGCCGATAATGTCATTTTTCTCACGGTAAACGATACCTGTTGCATCGATACCGCGAGTAGTAGATTGACCGTACGCTCGGATCAAGCCACCGCTGCCGAGCTTAATTCCGCCGAAGTATCTAGTAATGACGACGACTGTATCTTCAAGGTTGCGTTTTAATAAAACTTCTAAAATCGGAATCCCCGCTGTTCCTGAAGGTTCGCCATCGTCATTAGCTTTTTGAATACGATGTTTCGGGCCTACTGTATACGCAGAGCAGTTATGTGTTGCGTCATGATGTTTCTTTTTAATTTTATCGATGAACGCAATCGCTTCTTCTTCCGTTTCAACGCGTTCGACATAAGCGATAAATTGCGATTTTTTAATATAAATATCTGTTGTGCCATAACCAGTAACAGTATAATAGTTTGGTCGCATAGTATCTCCTCCATAATAATTTGTACAATTTTTTACCTCTACTAAAAAAGAACGTGAGAGTAGTGTATAATTAAACAAAGTGTATAAGTAAAATGAACGAGATGCAACTTCTATAAATTTGGACGATATAAAGATAAGGGGGATTTTCGTTTTGGAAAGGAGGCAATGCGAATGAGTCATCGCCAATTAAATGTGCAACAAATTGAAGAGACGTTCGAAAACATGATCGATGTAATGGAACGTTCTCAACGAGACATTTTCGAAATGAGCGAAGAAGGTCGAGAAGAATATCGTGAAATTCAGGCAGAGTTACGTCAGCTGAAAAAAGATATTGCTTCATCGATTAAAGAAAGTGATCGCCTAGAAGAAGAAACGCAAAAATGGCGACAACATTTAGCGGAAGTGTCGAAAAAATTTGACGTTTATTCAGAAGAAGAAGTTCGGCACACGTATGAGACAGCGAATGAGTTGCTCATTCAATTATCGATTAAGCGAGCGGAAGAAAAGCAATTGCGGCATCGAAGAGATGATCTAGAACGTCAACTTATTAAATTACTGCAAACAGTAGAGCGGGCAGATCAACTCGTGAATCAAGTGTCAACTGTTTTAACATATTTGACATCTGACTTGAAACATATCGGTGCAACATTTCAAGATGCGCGAGAGAAACAAGATTTGGCGATACGGATTATTCAAGCGCAAGAAGAAGAAAGAAAACGACTGTCGCGAGAGATTCACGATGGTCCTGCTCAGTTGATGGCGAACGTTTCTTTACGAGCAGGACATATCGAACAAATTCATGCTAAAAATCCGGCATTTAATTTAGCAGATGAATTACAAGAATTGAAAGAGCTTACAAGAGATGCCTTAAAAGAGGTCCGTCATATTATTTATGACCTACGACCAATGGCGTTAGATGATCTTGGGTTAGTGCCGACACTTGAAAAATATTTATCAAAAACCCAAGAACATTATCAAGAAACGATGATTCATTATTTAAATATTGGTGAACCTAGTCGTTTAGAATCGAATTATGAGGCGGCGCTGTTCCGGTTAGTTCAAGAATCTGTTTCTAATGGCCTAAAACATGCGAAAGCTACAGATATATGGGTGAAAACTGAATGGGTACATGATAAAGTTAATGTCGTCGTAAAAGATAACGGCATCGGTTTTAAAGAAGCAGATGTGAGCGATCAAACTTTTGGGCTTACGGGTATGAAAGAACGTGTACAGTTATTAAAAGGAGAATTAAAGATACGTTCTGTACCAAACGAAGGGACGACTATTTTTATACAAATTCCGCTTGATATAAACAAGTAAATGTGTAAATAGACAACAAAGCAGGAGGAAAAAAGAATGACAAAAATTTTAATTATAGATGATCACCAATTATTCCGAGAAGGTGTCAAACGTATTTTAGACTTTGAAGAAACGTTTGAAGTTGTTGCTGAAGGGGATGACGGAAGTGAAGCGATTGAGCTTTACGGTCTCAATCAGCCAGATGTCGTATTAATGGACATTAATATGCCTCATATGAATGGAATCGATGCAACTGAACAATTATTAGAAGCTTACCCTGAAGCAAAAGTGATCATTTTATCAATTCATGACGACGAATCCTATGTGACACATGCGTTAAAATCAGGTGCACTCGGATACATGTTAAAAGAAATGGATGCCGATGCAATTATCCAAGCGATCAAAGTTGTAGCAGAAGGTGGTTCTTACTTACACCCGAAAGTGACACATAACTTAGTACAAGAGTTTAAACGTTTAAGCGAACGTGAGCATAAAGGAACGTTCCAACAAGCGGAAGTACGTCGTCCTCTTCACTTACTTACAAAACGTGAGTGTGAAGTCTTACAACTCCTTACAGACGGTCAAAGCAACCGTGTCATTGGTGAAACGCTTTACATCTCAGAAAAAACAGTTAAAAACCACGTTTCAAGCATTTTACAAAAAATGAATGTTAACGACCGTACGCAAGCCGTTGTGATGGCGATTAAGAACGGTTGGGTAGAAGTGAAATAAACACTAAAGTAGAAGTAACTAGGAGTGAGTGCTCTCGCTTTTAGCTACATTTACTTCAAGTGAGCCGTCTGAAAGATAGTCTTTCAGGCGGTTTTTTGCGTAATGTTTCACTAGGTAAAATGGCTCAAATGAACAAAAATATTTTTAAATTTTCTTCTATATAGTAAAAAAACGTACTAAATAGACGAAAAGAAAGTGGTCACCGATTCATTTCGTGTGCCACTTTCTTTTCTATTATTTATGTTTTGGATGGATCATAAACGATTGGACATGTACCTTTTTATCAGGTTGTTGTTTTTTCTTTGTTTTGTTTGGAACGTTCAATGCTTGTGAAGGACGAAGATTTGGTAATACACCAAAATCTTTTTTCTCTAAATGGTGAATATATTTATAGAGTGACGCAGCGTAACTGAGTTGTCTATGGATGATTGACCGTGATGCCGGAACAGAGAGTATCGTTTCATCGCTGAATTGAATATACGTCTGTTCTGTTTCTTCATCGTAAAAGAATCGAACGAAATGGTCGAATGAAATCCAATGGTTCGCTGCATTCGTCGCTGCTAAAATTGGGAAAAATAATAACGGCTCCCAATGTGGATAATTGAATAAAGCGACGGGGCATTTTCGGTCGCATAAAATGTTTTTTCCCCAAAAATTCATCTCTTGTTGTAATTTATCCCCGTGGAGATGAAATAACGTATCGAACAATTTATGAGGAGAGAGTGGGAAAGTGAGTGAGTCGCCACCTTTAAAGTAAATAATACTTTCCTCTAGTTTTTGTTCAGATGGGAAAACAGCTAATGTTTCATCAGTAATCACTTCAGTAATATCCACTATGGATCCTCCTTTAAATTGTAAAATAGTAATTCACTGATAATTTATCCGATTTTTAATAAGAATTCAAGTAATGAAAGGGATTTTTAAAAAATAAGATTGTTTTTTAAAAAACATTTATTTTTTTGAGAAAAAATGAACAAATTGTTCTTTTCTATCGCCAAATTGATGAAAAACGTCGGCTCTTTCCATAAAAAAAGTGTTGAGCATTTATTGCCCAACACTTGTTTACATTAGCGGTTTGCTCGTTCATACAATTCATCTATGTCGTTTTCACGTGTATGATACGTTTTTACATAAGAAGCACTTGAGAAAATGTGTGGCCCTTCAGAAGTTGCCGGTTTTTTATCATGTGCTTTTTTAAATGCTTGTGATTCTTTCCACATTTCAAAGTAGCGGCGATCTGTCCATTCTGTTAAGACGATGTATGTATCGCCTGATAGCGGTTTGAGTAAACGGAATGCGACGAAACCTGCAAAGTCTTCTAAATTACTTTCACGGTTTTTGAAGTTATGTTCGAAAATCGGTTTTCCTTGGTCCGTCACTGGAATATGGTTTAAAACGAAAAATCCGACTTCTTCAAGCATTCCGATCGAATCGATGACACGATAGCTTCGTGGCGTAACGAACGAGCTTGATTTTCCCGTCGCTTCTTCAATTAACATCGTCTCTCCCGCACCAAAGGTCATGATGAGATTTTCATTATTTAAACGCGTTTTTTCTAAAAAGTCACGCGTTCCTACAGTAAAATGGATATAGCTCATAAAAATTCCTCCTTCAACCTAATCTTACCGTATGTTTTCCCTATTTGAAGGAAAATGAAACACAACTTTCTTTGAATGAAGCACTTTTTTATGACATTCATCTAAATCCCCTATACAATAGAAGGGTGAACGATTATATTGAGTATCGAATGAGGGAAAAAATAATCGGAATACGAGTAGAGGAAAGTAGGGACTAAACATCAATGACGAAATTTAATGATACGCTTTTACGTGCAGCAAAAGG
>JASLGI010000019.1 GCA_030149685.1 Bacillaceae bacterium
TCTCGGTCCAATACCTCCTCCGATCATCGCTTCGACAAGTGCTGCGAGTAACTCTCCTAATAAAGCAGCACCCGGCTTACGAATAATGTACATCGCAACAATCGCTGCGATGAACCAAATCCCATAGAGGGGATCAAAGCCAAATGGACCGAGTGCAGCTTGAATAGGTCCTCGGATTTGTACGGCGACATTGTAAATAATACCGAATACGACGGCGATAATTCCGAGTAAGACGAAATCTTTTAGTTTCCAACGAGACATATTGTTCTTCCTTTCTTTTTGTAGAAAACAAAAAAAGCACCTCTCGTCTATAGGTGCTTACAAAATGAGAAAAGAAATACGTCTTTTCCCATTGAGTAAACACTTCCCCACGCTAGCATTATCTAGATCGAGTAATAAGGGACTGCAAAAGCATCTCAGCCGACCGGCGCCCCTAGTGTTTTCTAATTATGTATATTGTTTCAAGAACTCATTTTAATCAATCTATATGAAAAAAGCAAAAAACACCTCCTTTACGAAGCGATTCGGTTGTAAAGGAGGTGGCGTTTAAATGAGTAACCCGAATAAAGAACTATCTTTATTTACTTCTCGATAAGGGAATCCGTTTTCTTCCATTCGTTGAATGAGTCCTGGATAGTCTTTCGGATTTTTTACTTCAATCCCGACAAGTGCAGGACCATTTTCTTTATTGTTTTTCTTCGTATATTCGAACGTAGTAATATCATCATCAGGACCGAGTACATCGGTTAAAAACTGACGTAACGCTCCAGCCCTTTGTGGGAAATCGACGATGAAATAGTAGAGCAACCCTTCATAAAGAAGTGATTTTTCTTTAATTTCTTGCATACGCCCAATATCATTGTTTCCTCCAGAGATGACGCAGACGACAGATTTTCCTTTAATTTCGTCTTTGTAAAAGTCAAGTGCGGCAATTGGTAACGCACCTGCTGGTTCAGCAATGACCGCATGTTGGTTATATAGATCTAAAATAGAAGTACATACTTTACCTTCTGGAACTTCGAGAATATCATCGACATAATTTTCAACGATATTATGAGTTAAATCCCCGACTCGTTGGACAGCTGCACCATCGACAAATTTATCGATCGAATGCAATGTGATAGGCCCGCCATTTGCGAGAGCTGCTTTCATGCTCGGTGCTCCCGTTGGCTCCACGCCTATAATTTTAGTCCGAGGAGAAACGTTTTTGAAATAAGCACTAATACCGGCAACGAGTCCTCCTCCTCCGATACTCGCAAATACGTAATCGAGAGGTTCTTCGATATCATTCATTACTTCTACAGCGATCGTGCCTTGGCCAGCGATAATGTCAGGATCATCGAAAGGATGAATGAATAATCGTTTATTTTCTTCTGCATAAGCGATTGCTTCTTTTGACGAATCATCGAAAGTATCTCCTGTCAAAATAATTTCAATATATTCTCGGCCAAACATACGCACTTGGTCAATTTTTTGTTTCGGTGTCGTTTGAGGCATGAAAATTTTGCCGTCAATTCCGAGTTGAGCACAAGCAAAAGCGACCCCTTGTGCGTGGTTTCCAGCACTTGCACAAACGACCCCAGATTTTTTCGCTTGTTTTTCAGTGCGTACCATTTTATAGTAAGCACCACGTAGTTTAAATGAACGGACATGTTGCAAGTCTTCACGTTTCATATAAACATTACACTCATATTTTTCTGATAGCCGTTCATCTTTTTGTAACGGCGTATGTGCTACGATATCTTTTAACAATTGATTAGCAATTAAGACATCTTCTACTTGAACTTGCTGTAACTTCGTTCGTTCCGTCATACATTTCCCTCCAACAATGAAATATTTCATCATTATAACACAATATTCAAAAAAGTTAAAATCATAATAAAAAATGGAAGTGTTTCACTCTTTTTGTTATATGAGTAAAGTAATAAAAAACCCTTGTTTAAAGAATGTTATTAAGTCAAAGGTACTAGCTTGATTTCAAGATAAAAAGAGCTTATGATTGTAGCAACTAAAGGACGATAGACGAGCGAGAGAAAAAGTGGCACCGTTCGAGAATGAGTAGAAATGAAAGGTGAGCGATTAATGAAGCAATATAGAGTAGAACAATTAACAAAAACAGTCGGAGAAAAGACGCTGTTTCAAGATGTTGAGTTTCTTATTCAAACGGGAGAGAAAGTAGGATTGATCGGGATAAACGGTACAGGAAAATCTACTTTTTTATCGATATTGGCAAAAGAAGAAGTAGCGGATTCTGTATTTTATGACCATCCGAATGATTTTCGTATCGCTTATTTACCGCAAGTACCAGAGATGGATGAGGAATCGACCGTTTTAGATATCGTCTTCTCCAGTGAGTCGCCACTGATGGAGTTAAATCGTGCGTATGAACATGTGATGCATCAATTAACGAGTGATCCAATGAATGAAGAAGTGCAAGAACGTTTCACAGAGCTGCAACAACGAATGGATGAATATGAAGCATGGGATATGAATACACAAGCAAGAACGATTTTAACGAAGCTCGGCATTACAGAGCACGATCAAAAAATTAGGCATTTATCAGGAGGTCAGCAAAAACGTGTCGCTTTAGCTAAAACATTGTTAGAGCCAGCGGATTTAATTTTACTTGATGAGCCGACGAACCATTTAGATGTAGATTCAATTGAGTGGCTGCAACAATATTTAATCAATAGTCAGTCAGCTGTTATTTTTATTACGCATGATCGTTATTTTTTAGATGCGGTTTCAACGAGCATTTATGAAATTGCTGATCAAACATTGTATACGCATCAAGGAAATTACGGAGATTATTTAGAAGCGAAAGCACTACGGGAAGAACAAAAAACAGCACATGAAGCGAAACAGAAAAATCGATATAGAAATGAATTGAAGTGGGTAATGAGAGGTGCACGCGCACGTTCAACGAAGCAAAAAGCGCGTCTCGGTCGATTTGAAAAATTAAAAAAAGATGTACAGACGAAAGAAAAAGAAGGCGATTTTGACCTTTCTGTTCAAACGACACGTCTTGGAAAGAAAGTGATTGAGCTAGAGAATGTGTCAAAATCTTTCGGTCAAAAGACAATCGTTCATGATTTTTCTACTTTATTACAAGGTGGTGACCGTATCGCCATTATCGGACCGAATGGTGTCGGGAAAACGACATTACTCCGTATGATTGCAGGAGAAGAAAAGCAAGATCACGGTCTGATTGATCGAGGAGAGACTGTAAAAATCGCTCATTTCCATCAACATATTCCAGATATGAATACGGATGAGCGAATGATTTCATATATTCGAGACGTATCGAATGCGGTGCGTACAGGTGACGGAGAAGTTTTATCTGCAACGCAAATGCTTGAAAACTTTTTATTCCCGAGTCATGTACATGGTACGCCAGTATATAAATTGTCTGGAGGAGAAAAGAAACGACTTTATTTACTTCGGTTATTGATGGAAGAGCCAAACGTTTTACTCCTCGATGAGCCGACAAACGATTTAGACATTGAAACATTGTCCATTTTAGAATCTTTCATTGACACATTTCCAGGAGTTGTCATTACGATTTCTCACGATCGTTTTTTCCTTGATCGCACGACGTCAGAGTTGTGGGCGTTAGATGGTACAGGACATGTCTTTGTTTATAACGGTCTTTATACTGATTATTTGGCATGGATGAAAGAGAAAGAAGAAGCTACAGAAAAAGTAGAAAAAATTGAAAAGCCGAAAGAGAAAAAACAGTCCCTTCGATTTTCTTATCATGAAAAGCGCGATTTAGAACAATTACCTAAAGAGATAGAAGAAATCGAAGAAAAGATGTTAATCGAAGAAGAAGCGATCGCTGCAGCGAATGATAATTATGAAAAACTGATGGAACATACGGCAAACTATGAGCAACTTGAAGCGCGATATGAACAAATCTTTGAGCGTCTCATGGAATTAGAAGAGAAGAAAGAAAAGATGGAGCGACAAGAAAAAGGAGAATGATTCGATGAAGATCATTACAGTCGAACCTACACCGAATCCAGACGTAATGAAAGTCGTTATTGACGGATGTTGGCTATCTCGAGATAAAAAGCAGTATACGAAAGAGACAAAAGAAGGAATCCCACCAGTCTTAAAGCGATTATTGAAAGTGTCAGCTATTGAATCGATTTATTGTGCAGAAAATTTTCTATCTGTTCAACGAGCGGAGAATGCTTCGTGGGAAAAGTTGATTCCAGCCGTAGATACAATTTTAAAAGAATATGAGACTGAAGATAGAAATGACTATGAACAATGTGTCTATGTACAAACGTATAAGCGTATTCCGGTACAAGTGAAAATCATTTCACAAAAAGAAGAGCATTTATATCGGTTATCTGAACGGTTTCAGTGGGCAGCTCAAAGAGTAAGAAGTGCTGAAACTGATTGCTACATTGTACATAGAAAATGGCATTATCTCGGTATGCGATACGGAGAAGTAGAGCAAGTGGCTAATCTCGTTCTTGATGAATTGGAAGAACGATATTCGAATGAGCGTTTACATTTTGCTGTATTTTTAGAAGAAGAGCATGAAGAAGCGACGAATGAAGTCTCATTAAAACATTTAGAGAAAGAGTGTTGGGAAGAGCGTTTAGCTGTATTACAGATGATTTTGCGACCGAATGTTTCTCATTTACCATTATTAAAAAAAGCAGCTCACGATATTCATCCTGCTGTAAGAAGGTATGCGGCAGCTTTACTCGGATTAGTCGATGATATTTCTGTCGTTCCTTATTTATCTCGACTCGTATTATATGATCCGAGTTGGAGTGTGCGACGAACTGCAGGCGATTCTATTAGTGAATTAGGGTATGTAGCATTTGAGCCGGCAATGATTCGAGCGTTAGGTGATAAACATCGTTACATTCGTTGGCGAGCAGCAAAGTTTTTATATGAACGAGGGACACGTCAAGCATTACCTGCTTTATATGCGATGGAGTCGGATCCGGCATTTGAAGTGAGATTGCAAGTTTGTTTAGCGATTCATCAAATTGAAGGTGGCTCGCACATAAAAGGTTCTGTTTGGAGATTTGTTGCTGCTAAAAGAGAAGAAGAATAATAAAAGGGAAACAAGTCGTTTTAAACGGCTTGTTTTTTAAGTATCAACGATTAAGTCTTAAGACCTAAATGTGAAGAATGTGAGAGAAGGGAGAAACTAACTGACTATTTTATGATACGATGAGAGCATGAAAAGTTTTTTTCAAATCAAAAGAAAAGTACTATAAAATAGAAAAAGGAGTGTTGATGAATGGATATGAATGCTTATGAAAAATATATGCGCGAAATTCATGAACCTGCACGTAAAGAAATGGAAAGCTACGGTTTTACACAGTTACAAACGGTAGAAGAAGTAGATGCGAAAATGGAAGAATTAAAAGGAGAAGGAACAGCTCTTATTTTTGTGAACTCTGTTTGTGGATGTGCAGCAGGTACAGCGCGTCCAGCAGCGGAAGAAGCATTATTAACCGTGTCACAAAAACCAGATCATTTATTAACGGTTTTCGCAGGTCAAGATAAAGAAGCGACAGACCGTATGCGTGAATATTTTGAAGAGCTCCCACCATCAAGCCCTTCAATGGTCATTTGGAAAGATGGAAAAGTAGCATATTTTATGCCTCGCGAACAAATTGAAGGATATTCCCAAGAGCAAGTAGCAGCAAACTTAGCTGGGATGCTTGAAGAGTTTTGCGGAGAGTAATATTTACGACGAGTGGGCGAGCGAGTGATGCGCTCATTGAAGCGACAAAAAAAGAGGCTGTTTCTTACGGTGCGACATATGTCGACCGGAAGAAACGGTCTGTTGCTTTATTATTAAAAACGTATCGTTGCCCGATATTTATTCGAGGAGCTCATCGATTAGAATATATAGAACCTCAGTCGTTAGAGCCTTTTTTCTTTCATCCAGATACAGCGATGTTTCGTATAAAAGGTGAAAGAAAAGGAATGACGGATGATTTACTCGCTGCTTTACGATTAAATAAAGGCGATCGTGTCCTCGATTGTACATTAGGGAGAGGTTCTGACAGTATCGTAATTGCCGCAGCTGTCGGTGACCGAGGAGAAGTTGTCGGAGTAGAGAAAAAACATGCAATCGCTTACGTCGTACAAGAAGGATTACAAACGTATGTGTCCTCTGATGAACAAGTCAATGAAGCGATGCGACGTATTAAAGTCGTAAGAAAAGATGCGGTCGACTATTTGCGCAAGCAACCGGATTGTTCGTTTGACGTCATATATATTGATCCGATGTTTGAACAAACAGTTGAAGCTTCTTCAAACTTTGCATCATTGAAGAAAGTAGCGACAAATGATCAATTAACGGAAGAATGGATTCAGGAAGCATTTCGAGTAGCAAGAAAAAGGGTCGTTTTAAAAGACCATTATCGTTCTACTCGTTTTGAATATTACGGTTTTCATCGCCTTACTCGCCCGTCGAGTAAGACACATTACGGGGTTTTAGAAAAAGAGAGAGAATAAGGAGGGCGCGAACATGGTTATTCGAGGGTTGAAATGGTTACAACGACTCATCGTTGGGTTCGTCGCTTTAGTTACGCTCGGTGCTATACCGCCGACGCATGATATATGGTCGACTTTACTGACCGATTTAGAGGCGTTAAAAAAAGATACTCATGATCAACAACAAGTAAAGCCAGTTGAAAATCCGGAGTATGTCGTTCAATTAGAAGCAGATCTGCCTACGAAAGAGGAATCGTTACAACGTTTATTTGAAGGAGCTTATGAGCAATCTTATATAAAGTTTGGAAAAAAAGTAGGCCCAGTCATTCAATCATCTTTTGATGAAGAAATTTATCCAAATCTTCAACGTGTAATGACGGACTATTATAAGCCTTACTCGGCAGAGGATTTAGCATATTTTAAAGTGACGGACCGTCCAGCAGGAGAGCATAGTGAACGTATTTTTCATATTTATGATGAGCGAACGAAAGAACAAACATTTTACTTTCATGTAAGAACAGAAAATCGTCCAAAAGAAGGGTATTATTACAATTTCCATTACCATACCGCAGCGGATGAATTTCAAACACATCATGACCTTGCTCATTTGTTTTGGTCAAAAAACCAACCACCAAAGTGGATGAGTTAAAAGAAGGACTGCGCCAGTGCGCAGTCTTTTTATTATGTTTTGTCTTTTCATATGTAGTAAGATAAAAAGTCGATGCTTCTTTTGTTTTTTTGCTATAATGTGAAAGAAGACTATTAGGAGGTAACTTGAATGAAACAATATTTAGATTTATGTCGCCATGTTTTAGAAACAGGCGTTGATAAAATGGACCGTACTCAAACAGGAACGAAGAGTGTGTTCGGCTATCAAATGCGTTTTGATTTACAAAAAGGGTTTCCTTTGTTGACGACGAAAAAAACGGCTTTTCGTTTAATCGTGTCAGAGTTATTATGGTTTTTAAAAGGTGATACGAATGTAAAAACGTTAATTGAAGAACGAAACCCTATTTGGGATGAGTGGGCATTTGAACAATGGGTAGAGAGTGAAGAGTATGATGGACCTGATATGACAAACTTTGGTCATCGCGCGCAAGAAGATGAAGAATTTAAACGAGTATACGATCAACAGATGACTCGTTTCAAAGAACTTGTAACGACGAACGAAGGATTTGCTTGTAAATATGGAGATTTAGGGCCTGTCTATGGGCGTCAATGGCGTTCTTGGCAAGGGGCTAATGGAGAAGTCGTTGACCAAATTGCTAATGTCATTGAAGGCTTGAAGGCGAATCCAAATTCACGCCGTCACGTCGTTACTGCTTGGAACCCGGCAGAAGTAGATGATATGGCATTACCTCCATGTCATATGTTGTTTCAATTTTATGTAGCGGATGGTCAGTTATCGTGTCAGTTGTATCAACGCAGTGCGGACATTTTCTTAGGTGTACCATTCAATATCGCATCATATGCGTTGTTAACTCAGCTCATTGCTGAAGAAGTAGGTTTAGAAGTAGGTGAGTTTGTTCATACATTAGGAGATGCGCACATTTATTCTAACCATTTTGAACAAGTCCACACACAATTACAACGAGAGCCACGATCATTACCGACAGTAAAAATCCATAAAGAAGGTAAATCAATTTTTGATTTAACGACGGAAGATATTGAGTTGATCGGGTATGATCCGCATCCGAAAATTAAAGCACCTGTTGCTGTGTAAGGAGGGAAATAAATGATTTCATTATTTGTTGCACATGCGAACGATCGAGTCATCGGTTATGAAAATGATATGCCATGGCATGTACCAGGCGATCTTGCTTATTTTAAACGTCGAACAATGGGTAAACCAATCATCATGGGGCGAAAAACGTATGAATCGATTGGACGTCCATTGCCTGGGCGTTTAAATATTGTGATTACTCGCAACCGCTCCTATGAAGTAGAAGGGGTACGTGTTGTTTCTTCTTTAGAAGAGGCTTTCCGCATAGCAAAAGAAGAAACAGACGCAGCAGAATATATGGTGATCGGTGGCGAACAAATATTTCAGCAAGCGATGCCACTAGCTGATCGTATGTACATTACGAAAATTGATGAAACATATCCGGGGGATACATTTTTCCCTGCATATGACTTAGCGGAATGGAAAATTGTGGAGGCATCTGAAACGGCTTTGAATGATGAAGGTGTACCGTATACATTCTACGTATATGAAAGGAAGCGTTTGTCGTGATTCGTTCATTACGTACTTATGGTTATTTGTTTGGCTATTTGCCGATTTCATTGCCGCTTTTGCGAAAAGTACGTTCATTACCGACAGATTTATCTCCCGAAGCGCGTGATGAGGAGATCGATCAATATCCTCGTCATTGGGCAAGTGGTATTTTAAAACGAACGGGTAGTACGCTTGATGTTGATGGACTTGAACATTTGATCGAAGGTCCGGCGATGATTATTAGTAATCATGAAGGAAATTTTGATATTCCTACATTGATTGCAACATTACCGAAGCCCTTCGGTTTCATATCGAAAGTTGAAGTGAAAAAATTACCTGTGATTCGAGATTGGATGGAAGAGATGAATTGTATTTTTCTCGACCGAACAGATAGAAGAAGTGCGATGCAAGTATTAAAAGATGCAGAAGAGTCATTGCGTGCAGGACATTCTCTCGTCATGTTTCCAGAAGGAACTCGTAGTCAAGGAGAAGGTATGGGAACGTTTAAATCAGGGTTTGCTAAAATTGCGAAAGATGCAGAAGTTGCTGTCATCCCTATCGCTCTTACAGGTACGAGTGACATTATGGAGAAAAATAAGAACCGTATTCGACCGAGTGAAGTGAAAGTGCGGGTACTCCCGCCATTTACCGTAGAAGAAGTAAAAGAAATGACGAGAAAAGAGCTTGTAGACCGAGCAGAAAAGCGTATTCGAACAGCATTACAAAAGATGGATGAAAAGAAGTAAAATCAAGAAAAAAGGAAGTGCTTTGCAGTGGGAAAGATTCATATCGTTACAGATTCAACAGCAGATTTTGTCGAAGGAGATGTCGAGAAATATGGAATTCATGTCATTCCATTAAACATTTATATCGATGAACAAACATTCGTTGATCGTGTCGATCTTCAACCAGATGTATTTTTAGAGATGATGCGAGAAGCGAAAGAGTTACCGAAAAGTTCACAACCACCTGTAGGTGTGTTTAAACAAATGTATGATGAACTCGGTGCAAATGGAGACAAAATTATATCCATTCATATGACAGGCGGGATGAGCGGAACAGTAGAGGCAGCTCGGAATGCAGCACAAATGACAGAGGCTGATGTAACGGTGATCGATTCCGAGTATATTTCACATGCGCTTGCATTCCAAGTAAAAGAAGCAGCAGTGATGGCGAATGAAGGAGCAACAGTTGAAGAAATTATTGAACGTTTAAAAGTCGTTCGTGCAAACACAACGCTATTTGTCGTTGTAGACGTTTTAGATAATTTAGTAAAAGGCGGACGTATTGGAAAAGGTGCAGGAATGATTGGGTCATTTTTAAATATTAAACCGATTGCGATGTTGAAAGATGGGGTTTATTCACCTGTAGGAAAAGCACGTAGTCATAAACAAGTCGTTCGTCAATTGTTCCAAGCGTTTCAGGAAGATATTGAAGGGAAGACAGTTAAAGGTATTGGTATTTCACATGCGAATGGTCAAAAAATGGGAGAGCCATTAAAGAAAAAAATTGAAGACCTCGATGTCGTTGCAGACGTACCATTTACGTATACAACACCAATTATTAGTACGCATACAGGCGAAGGAGCTATTGGCTTCATGTATTATGCGGAATGAATAAAGAAAGGAGAGAGCGGATGAAAAAGTGGTTACTCGGCTTATTCGCCGCTCTTTTCGTCTTCACTCTTTCAGCTTGCCAAAAAGAAATGGAACCGATTGACCTCGTTGTCGTCGGATTAGGTGACTCGCTAACTGAAGGAATTGGGGACGAGGAGGAGTTAGGGGGATACTTTGGTCGGTTAGTGAAAAAAATATCTGATGAAGAAATCGTCGGTGACGTCAAACATTATAATTTTGGGAAAAGTGGTCATCGAAGTGAGCAGTTACTTGAAAGGATTCAACAGGAAGAGGAAATTCGCGAAGCATTAAAAAAAGCGGATCTCGTGACTGTAACAATCGGTGGGAACAATATTGTGAAAGTCGTCCGTCAACATTTACTCCATCTTGAAATGGAGCCATTCGAAAAAGAGCATGCGCATTATGAAAACGATTTACAAAAAATCGTGAAGGAAATAGAAACGCTGAATCCAGATGTGCAAATTTTTCTCGGTGGTGTCTATAATCCACTTGATATGGTATCTGAAGAAGAGGCTGAATTCACTGAGATTATTCAAAGTTGGAATGACACGATACAACGAATAGCTCACCAGAAAAATCGTTCGTTTGTCTCGCTCGAAAAATTAGGAGAAGGTCCTGTAGAGTCTTATTATTCTACTGATTATTTCCATCCAAATAGTATCGGATATGAGACGATTGCTGAGCGGTTTCATAAAGAAATTCAAGAGAAGTTAAAGGAGGCTTTTAATGAATAAATGGAAAGTGAGTTTCTTCATTTTACTCGCTATTGTATTAGTAGCTATAGGTAGTATTGTTTTAGCAATACGCCCTCTTGCATCACCTAATATAGAGTTAAAACCGAATGAAGTGACAGAAAAAGACGCAGCCTTTCATGTGAAAGGAGAAGCAAATGATTTTATCGCTATGGGGAATAAAACGTTAAGGGAACAATATGAAGAAAAGAAAATTGATATTCCTATTACGCTCCAATTAGAAGATGGAAAAATTCGTACGATGTTAGAGCTTCCTGTTTTTTCAGCGACTGTGTCAACAGAACTTTATTTTGATGCAGAAGCGTTAGAAAATGGCGATGTGTTATTACAATTAAGTGAGGTAAAAGCAGGAGATTTATCATTACCTCCACAAACAATTTTACAGTTTTTATCGCGCTCTAGTGCACTACCGAAAGGTGTAAAAGTTCGTCCGAAAGAAAGTGAGTTACATGTCGATATGCAGGAGATGACGAAAGATAATGCTTTTCGTATCGCATTTACAACGATTGATTTACCGAAAGATGAAGTGAGCTTTGATTTAATTATTGATGAGGAGGAATAATATGGAGATCGCAACGTTTGCCGGTGGGTGTTTTTGGTGTATGGTCAAGCCATTTCATCAATATGATGGTGTGGAAGAAGTAATCTCTGGTTATACTGGGGGCGACGTACCGAATCCGACGTATGAACTCGTGTGTACGAATACAACGGGACATCGGGAAGCTGTCCAAATTACATTTGACCCGAAAGTCATCTCCTATGATGAGCTCGTGGCGATTTATTTCACACAAATTGATCCGACTGATAGTGGGGGACAATTTTTTGACCGTGGAGAATCGTATGCGCCTGCTATTTTTTATCATTCAGAAGAGCAAAGAAAAATAGCGATCGCACAAAAAGAAGCGTTAGATGCGAGCGGAAAATTTAGTGCAGCAATTGTAGTCGATGTTTTACGAGCGAAGCCATTTTATAAAGCAGAAGAGCATCATCAAGATTATTACAAAAAAAATAGCGCTCATTACAATCGATATGCGAAAGGTTCAGGTCGTGTAGCTTTCATAGAAAAACATTGGAAAGATGAGACCGAAGAAGAACTTCAACGACGTCTCACACCGATTCAGTATCATGTCACACGAGAAAATGGAACTGAGCCACCATTTGAAAATGAATATGATGCTCATTTTGAAGATGGAATTTACGTCGATATAATTTCAGGAAAGCCTTTATTTTCATCGCGTGATAAATACGATGCAGGTTGTGGTTGGCCAAGTTTCACACGTCCGATCGATGACTATGAAATTACTGAACATTTCGATGATAGTTACGGGATGCGTCGTGTAGAAGTACGCAGTGCAACAGCAGATAATCATTTAGGCCACGTATTTTCAGATGGGCCACAAGAAGAGGGCGGTTTACGTTATTGTATTAACTCAGCTGCTTTACGTTTTGTGCCTAAAGAACGGTTAAAAGAAGAAGGTTACGAGCGTTATCTCGTATTATTTGAAGAGGAGGTATGAGATGCGCCCACCATTTTTTAAGTTCGCGCTCCGTTATCGTGATGAAAAAAGTCCATACGGTGCATTTGTCGAAGGGATGTTAGAAGATACGTTGTTTCCTCGACAAGAGAAAGAGTTTGACGAACTATCGCGTTATATCGAAGAATCAATCGATGCTCGACTTGATGCGACTGTTTTCGACGAGCTGTATCGATTATATGATGATCGACTCGACCGGGTACGTTAGCCCGGTCATTGCATTTCTATGTGTTCCGTTGTATCTTTAAGGATAGAATATTGCTACGGGAGGTTTTTTCATGAGTGTACATATTGAAGCAAAACAAGGTGAAATTGCTGAAGTCGTTTTATTGCCAGGAGATCCACTTCGAGCAAAACATATTGCAGAAACTTATTTAGAAGATGTCGTTCAATACAATAGTGTACGTAATATGCTCGGTTATACAGGAATGTATAAAGGACAACGTGTATCTGTTCAAGGAACAGGTATGGGGGTACCGTCAATTTCAATTTATATTACAGAGCTGATGAAAGAGTATGGTGTCGAAAAATTGATTCGTGTCGGCACATGCGGTGCTGTTCGAGAGGATGTACAATTACGTGATGTATTGATTGGACAAAGTGCATCGACAAACTCCTCAATCGTCAACAACTTTTTCCCGAACGTTTCTTTTGCGCCGACTGCAGATTTTGAGTTGTTACATACAGCTTATACGAAAGCACGTGAAAAAGAACTACCGGTAAAAGTGGGGAATATTTATACAGAAGACTTTTTCTACAATGAAAAAGCGCCTCATGAAGAACTTGCGCGTTACGGTATTCTCGGTGTTGAAATGGAAACAGCCGCGCTCTATTTACTTGCAGCGAAATATGGAAGACGAGCGCTGTCAATCTTAACAGTAAGTGATCACATTATGACTGGTGAAGCGACGACTGCAGAGGAACGTCAAACGACATTTAATGAAATGATTGAAATTGCGTTAGAAACAGCTATTTCTTAAAGCGGTAGGCTGTCGGAAGTATATACTTCTGACCGTCTTTTCCTAGCGTAGTAGAATGAAAGGAAGGGACAATATGAAGAAAGAAGACCAAGAGAAAAAGCCAACGCCGCCTGCGAAGACGCATGTGCGAATGAAACTTTTTCCTTTTACGATGCTCATATTCGGTCTCGTCATCGTAACAGCGATCGTCACATTTTTTGCGTTAACGATCGGTGAAGATAAAGTAGTCGACGTCGTTAGTCCTCAAACTGACCGACAAGAGTTTAAGAAGATATACGATGTCTATGATGAATTGCAAGCGAATTACTTCAATGATATTAAAGAAGACGATTTGATTGAAGGTGCTGTAAACGGAATGGTTGATGCGCTCGATGATCCGTATACAGATTATTTATCAAAAGAAGAATCGAAACAATTAACAGAAAGTATTTCAAGTAGTTTTGAAGGGATTGGCGCAGAAATCCGAGAGTCGGATAACTACATCCGAATTGTCAGTCCGATAAAAAATTCTCCTGCAGAAAAAGCTGGACTTTTACCGAATGACCTCGTCTTAACAGTCGATGGTCAGTCTATTCAAGGAATGACTTCTTCAGAAGCTGTGATGCTCATTCGTGGAGAAAAAGGCTCCAAGGTGACATTAGAAATTCAACGTGGTGATGAAGAGCCATTTCAAGTTGATATTACACGCGATGTGATTCCGATTGAAACTGTATATGCAGAAAAACTGAATGGACGTGTCGGTCATATTCAAATTACGAGTTTTGCTGATGAAACGTACAATGAGTTAATTCAAGCGATTCAACAGTTCGAAAAAGATGGAGTCGAAGGACTCGTTATTGATCTTCGTCAAAACCCGGGAGGACGTTTAGATACAGCTTTAGATATCTCAGACCTCTTTATTCCAGAAGGTAAGGGAATTATGCAATATGAAGCGAAAAATGGAAAGACGCAATTGTATACTGCATCAAGTGGCGATAAAATTACAGTACCATTAGCCTTTTTAATTGATGATGGGAGTGCATCAGCGTCTGAAATTTTAGCAGGGGCGATTAAGGAATCAACAGATATTCCTGTCGTCGGTTTAACGTCATTTGGAAAAGGAACGGTCCAGACACCGAAAGAATTAAAAGATGGGTCTACTTTGAAGATGACGACAGCTAATTGGTTAACACCAAGTGGTAAACATATTCATGAACAAGGGATCGAACCCGATCACGTTGTAGAATATCCACCTTATGCTTCATTACCATTTTTAAATCCAGAAACGCCGATGAAAGAAGGCGATGTTTCTGCACAAGTGAAAGTAGCGCAACAAATGTTAGAAGCGACAGGATATTTACAAGTGACACCAGATGGAGCATACGGTGCTCAAACGGTACAAGCAGTAAAGAAACTACAAGCAGCAAATGATTTACCAACTGATGGTATTTTACAAAAAGAGACGACTTTTGCTTTAATGAAAGATTTACGAGAAGAATTAAAAGCAAATGATCCACAAATGAAAAAAGCACAGCAATTAGTCGAAGAACAATTGCAGAAAAAATAATAAGCAAGACGCTTCCGAGTTCGGGAGCGTTTTTGTTTCAAGTAGGAGGAAGGAAAATGGTAGATGTTTATTTAATTAGCGGATTTTTAGGAAGTGGAAAAACTTCTCTTTTGCTTCATTTATTACATGATGCTAAAAAGGAAGGATTGCACGCAGCGGTACTGATGAACGAATTTGGAGAGCTCGGAATTGATACGAAAACGATTGAGACAGAAGAAGGTTCAATTCCGATGAAAGAAATTTTAAATGGTTGTATTTGTTGTACAGGATCAGAAAATACAGAAGCACAACTTCAAGGGTTACTCGTTGAAAATCCAATGCTCGATGTGATTTTTATTGAAACAACCGGTGCAGCTCATCCAGTTGAAGCATTAGACGCTGTTTATTCTCCTCTTTTTGCCGATCGACTACGAGTAAAAGGGATTGTAACGGTTGTTGATTTAAAACGTTGGACGAATTTATCAGCTCTTTCTCCACAAATGCGAGCATTATTTATCGAGCAAATTCGTCACGCTCACTTTTTAATTGGTAATAAAGCAGATTTATTAACACCAGGAGAATTAGCAGAAGTGACGTTTGCGATTCAAAACTTTCAACCGAATGTACCACTCGTACAAACAGAAAGAGCTCGTGTGAAATTTCAAGACATTGAAAGCCGTTTAACAGATGCGATCGAGTCATTTGATGCGACGACATTTGATGGTCATTTATTACCTTTACAGTCAAAGTTATTGACATTTGACCGTCCGGTAGACCGGGAGAAATTCGAAGACTGGGTACGTACATTGCCGGAAACGATGTATCGAATGAAAGGATACGTTCCCCTTACAACGAGTGAGAAGCCGTATAGTTTCCAATATGCATACGGAATGGTCCATTGGCTACCTGAGGATATTAAAATGAAGCCTCAAGTCGTTATGATCGGTGAAGGAATCCTCGATATCGAATTAGACGAACGAATTTATGCGTAAATAAAAACCTAGCAAAAGATGAAAAGACGACGAGTCTCTTCTCTTTGCTAGGTTTTTTCATATTACGAATTATTGCTCGAGTTGGAAGTATTGGATGCATTGTTCAGTTGTCCAATGACTCGGAGTGATTAAAAAGCGACTATACACTTCTTTTCCGTCATCAAAAGGAGAAAAAGAGTCTATACATTCAAAAATGTCGAGAATACGTGCGAGTGTATGGTGAACGATATTTCCATCCGCATTTTCATACGGTGGAGTTTGAACGAAACGTTTTACTTTTTCTTTCGCTTCGCATTCATTGGATGCGTGGACAAGAATAATTTGTTCTTCCCAAACTCTTTCCTCACTAGACGCTTCTGCTACGTAAGAAGCGATTAATAATTTTACACTATACATGAGTGAATACTTCTTTTTTAATCTGTTTTTGGATAAATAATAAACGAATGAGTAGCGCAATCGCTCCTAAATTAAGCCCGATAATAAGTCCGATCCAATAACCATATGGTCCGAGCTCTGTCCATGTCGCTAAAGCGTACCCAACAGGTAGTCCAATCACCCAAAATGAGATGATGGCTGTAATGAACGTACTATTTACATCTTTATATCCGCGAAGCGCTCCTTGGATAGGAGCTAAAAAAGCATCCGACCATTGGAAAAACGCACCGAAAATGAGAAACTTAGCAGCGAGTGTAATAACTTCAGGTTCATTTGAATAAAGAGCAGCGATTGGTTCTCGGAATAAGAAAATGACGGTCATCGAGATGATGCTGAAAAATAGTGCGAATCCAATACTTAAAAAACTGTATTGTTTAGCATCTGTAAATTGTTTCGCTCCAATAGATTGTCCGACGACAATAGTTGCTCCCATCGAGATACTTAATGGAATCATATATAACAGAGATGTAAAGTTCATTGCGACTTGATGGCTTGAAATGATGCTCGTTGAATACGTATGACTCATCAGTAATGTAATGGCTGCAAATATACTCGTTTCGATGAAAATCGCTAATCCGATCGGCACACCAATTCGAAGTACATGCATCGCTTCTTTTATGTTTGGACGTTCCCACGATTGGAAAAGCATGTAGCGCTGGAAAGGCTTTCGAGATTTTGCAATGAAAAAGGCGACAGCAAAAACGATCCAATACGTAATGCCAGAAGCATAGCCCGCTCCAATACCACCGAGTTCAGGAAGTCCAAATTTTCCATAAATCAGTGCATAGTTAAGGATGATGTTAATCGGCGCTGATAATAATACGATAAACATCGAAACGCGTGTCGCTCCTAATGCATCAAAAAATGCACGTAGTGTTGAATAAGCGAATAAAGGAAGTAATCCGACAGCCATTCCGACTAAATAATGAAAGGCAATCGGTCGAACGGCAGCATCAAGCGACATATTGTTTAAAATAATCGGTACGAGTAAAAAAATAAAAAGTGCAACGATCAGACTTAATGCAAGAGATACATATAAACCTTGTTGTACTGACGGACGTACGGATCGGTATTTTTTGCCACCAATATAATGAGCAATAATGGGGGTAAGCCCTGTTAAAATACCTGCAAACCCTGTAAAAACAGGTGTCCATAAAGCACTGCCGATAGCGACACCTGCAAGGTCGATTTGACCGTATCGCCCCGTCATCAGGACATCGAAGAAAGTCATTAAAAATAATGCGAGTTGTGTGACTAAAATCGGTCCGATAATTTTTCGGAGAGTGCTCGTTTTTTGTTTCATAGGAATCGCTTGTTGCATGAAATAAACTCCTTTTTCTTTCGTTTTCTCTATTATACATGACATGCATAATAGAAGGGGAGTAGGATGAAAGAGAAGAAAAACGTTTGTTACAAAAAATGAAACAAACGAAAGATGTTTTTTCTGCTATAATGACGAATGGATATGATTAAAAATGAAGAGGTGTCACTATGGCTCAGCCAAATATCGTCTTAACCGGTGGTGGAACGGCAGGTCACGTTTCAGTCAATGAAGCGCTTATACCTGTGTTTACATCACGTGGGTACGACGTTCACTATATCGGCTCCTATGACGGAATCGAAAAAGAATTAATCGATGGTCAATATGAAGGAGTTACGTATCATGCAATTTCGAGCGGAAAATTCCGTCGTTATTTCTCAATGAAAAACTTCACGGATCCTTTCCGTGTATTAAATGGAATCGGTCAAGCGTATCGATTATTACGAAAATTAAAGCCATCAATTGTTTTTTCTAAAGGAGGATTCGTTTCAGTCCCTGTCGTTATGGCAGCAAAACTTGCAAAGATTCCAGTTGTCGTTCATGAATCAGATATGACGCCAGGACTTGCAAATAAATTATCACTTCCTTTTGCGGCGCATATTTTTACAGTGTTTGAATCAACGTTACAACATGTACCAGAAGGGAAAGGGACAGCAGTTGGAGCGATTGTACGCCCGGAATTATTCGAAGGGAAACGAGAAAAAGGATTGTATTACGCGAGCCTTCAAGGAGATAAAAAAGTCTTATTAGTTATGGGAGGTAGCCAAGGGTCTTTAGTACTAAATGAGGCAATTCGTTCAAATTTAGAACAAATGTTACAAAATTATGATATTATTCATTTATGCGGAAAAGGTCACATCGATGAAACACTTGAAGGTGTGGAAGGATATACGCAATTTGAGTATGTCACAACCGCTCTACCAGATTTACTTGCGGCAACAGATGTCGCAGTGAGTCGTGCAGGGTCCAATACAATTTTTGAGTTACTCGCTTTAGAGAAGCCGATGATACTCGTTCCTCTGTCTGCAGCGAAGAGTCGTGGCGATCAAATTTTAAATGCGAAACGATTTGAAGAGCTGCATTTAGCAAAGGTGATTCAAGAAGAAGAGTTGAATGAAGAAACATTATTCAAAGCGTTACAGTCTGTTGAACAAGAAGAGGAAGTTATGAAGAAGGAGTTAGCAAAACATTCAAATGTGAAAACGCCAGAAACGATGACGGATGAGATTTTATCTTATCGAAAGTAATGTTCACAGTTTTGTACGATTTTCATGAATATTTTTTGAAAATCTTTATTTTTCCTTGCTTTTTTCATTTTAATCTTCAAATTCATGAAGAACTTAGTGCGAAACTCTTTTAGTATTGGCTTTTAAGTGCTATTATAGATGTGCACAAATCAAAAACACAATTATGCTAAATGGCAAATGTGGAGGTCATAATACATGTCGAACAATGTTGGTGCCCATCGTACCCCT
>JASLGI010000022.1 GCA_030149685.1 Bacillaceae bacterium
ATGACATAGTTTTCTTAACCCTTCCATTTCATAGCTTCCTCTTTAGTTTACCTGTCAATTCACTTTTAGACAATGAGGAAGCGAAGTTTTGTTATACTAGAGAAAAAAGAAAGTAGGATTTTATTTGCAAACAACTTATGATGTCATCATTATCGGCGGTGGGCCTTCAGGTCTCATGGCTTCTATCGCTGCAGCAGAACGTCACGAACGTGTATTACTCATCGAAAAAGGAAAGAAACTCGGAAAAAAACTACTCATTTCTGGAGGCGGGCGATGCAATGTGACGAATCGACTTCCTCAAGAAGAAATTATTCGCCACATCCCTGGGAATGGTCGCTTTTTATACGGGCCTTTTTCTGTCTTTGACAACGAAGATATTATCGCCTTTTTTGAAGGTCTCGGCGTCCCCTTAAAAGAGGAAGACCACGGACGGATGTTTCCCGCTTCTGATCGTTCGCGCGATGTATTAGACGCATTACTTCATCAAATGGATGCACTCGGAGTCGAACGACGGATGGAATCACCGGTAGAAAAATTGTTAATGGATGAAGAGCGCGTTCTCGGTGTCCGTTTACGTTCTGGCGAAGATATCGGAGCAAAAAGTGTCATCGTTGCAGTCGGAGGAAAAGCTGTCCCTCATACAGGTTCTGAAGGCGATGGCTACCCTTGGGCAATGCGTGCAGGACATACTGTGACCGACTTATATCCGACAGAAGTTCCGCTACTTTCAAAAGAGCCATTCATCCAAGAAAAAACATTACAAGGTCTCGCTTTACGAGATGTCGGTGTTTCTGTTTTAAATAAAAAAGGGAAAACGTTGATCACCCATGAAATGGATATGTTATTTACACATTTCGGCTTAAGCGGACCTGCGGTGTTACGTGCAAGTCAATTCGTCGTGAAAGAACAGATGAAGCACCCTGGCCCTGTAACCGTCGAGATCGACTCTTTCCCTAACAAAAATGAAGAAGAATTGTTCCAAACGATGCGAAATCTTTTACAAGAAGAACCGAAAAAAGCAATGAAAAATGTGCTCACTTCTCTCGTGCAAGAGCGTTGGCTCCTCTTTTTACTCGACCGTATTGGCGCGGATCCACAAACGACGAGTGCAAACGTATCGAATGACGTGTTACGAAAACTCGCTCACGAATTGAAACGTTTTTCAATGACCGTTTCTGGCACACAACCGATCGAGCGCGCATTCGTCACAGGTGGAGGCGTGAAAACGAAAGAAATCGTACCGAAAACGATGGAGTCAAAAATGAAAAAAGGACTCTTTTTCTGCGGTGAAATTTTAGATGTCCACGGGTATACAGGTGGCTACAATATTACATCTGCCCTTGTTACTGGACGTATTGCCGGAATGAATGCATAATTTGAAATACAAAAAGCGCCCGAGTATTCCTCGAGCGCTTTTTCTTTATTGAATCGACATTTCGTCTTTGTTATTTGGGCCAATCATATTAAAGTAAATATTTAGTACGATCGCTGTCGTTGCTCCGAGTACGATACCGTTCGATGTTAAAATCGAAACGAATTCTTGTACCCCTGGAATGTTGGATGGCATGAGTCCTGGTAATACTTCAAATATTCCTGGTACTGCTGTGACGCCGATTCCAAGACCGATTGCAATCGCTGCAACCATCGCATTTTCTGCTGATTCTAAAATAGCAGGTGTGAGCATTTTCATCCCTTGTGTAATGACGAGACCAAACATCGCTACCATCGCTGCACCGAGTACCGGTGTCGGAATGATCGTCGTCATTGCCGCTACTTTCGGGAAGAAGCCGAGCGCAACAAGCATAAGACCTGTAATGACGATGACGCTTCGTTTTTTCACGCCTGACATTTGTACGAGTCCGACGTTTTGTGAGAACGTCGTGTAAGGGAAGGCACTAAAGATCCCTCCGATGATTGATGCGAGCCCTTCTGAACGATACCCTCGCGCTAAATCTTTCCAATTCAATGGTTTTTTCACAATATCGCTTAATGCGAAATAGACGCCCGTTGACTCAACGATTGACACCATCGCGACGAGTGTCATCGTAATGATGGCAGATAAATCGAATGTCGGAACACCGAAGTAAAATGGTTGTACCATATGTACGACGCTCGCTTCTTGCACAGGTGTGAAGTCGACCATCCCATAAAAAATTGCTACGACTGTTCCTGCTACGAGTCCGATTAAAATAGAGATTGAACGTAAAAAACCTGTCGCAAAACGGTAGACGAGTAAAATAATGAGTAACGTCATTAAGGCAAGACCGATATTTGCACCACTTGCAAATGTTGCTGCTTCTGGATCTCCCCCACCGATATTGTTAAACGCTACAGGAAGTAATGATACTCCGATAATTGTAACGACTGTTCCTGTGACAACTGGTGGGAAGAACTTCACGAGACGTCCGAAAAATCCTGCGATAAGAAAAATAATTAGTCCTGAAACGATAATCGCTCCGTAAACGTCTGTGATCCCATTCGTTTGACCGATTGCAATAATCGGTGTTACTGCTGTAAATGTACATCCTAAGACGACAGGGAGTCCGATACCGATCACTTTTCCACGATACACTTGCAACAATGTCGCAACTCCACACATCAATATGTCAATAGCGACTAAATACGTTAACTGCTCGGAGTTCATACCGAGACTCGAACCGATAATGAGTGGTACTAAAATTGCACCGGCATACATCGCAAGTAAATGTTGTAAAGCGAGTGTTGACTCTTGCGCAGCGGTTTTCCACTTATTCACTTTTTTTCCTCCTCTAAAATGACACACCCCGTTCTACGAGTAGCGAGGTTTAGAAGGAACCACCGAAAAACGCGCCCCAATACGCATTTTGACCGCTACTCATAGTCAGTTCATTTACGGTGAACTGGTAGAAACTTCTCGAACCCTATTTCCGAAAATTATATGAGTACTAAAATAATAGAATGCAATTAGTATATCTAAATAAAAGAGGTTTTTCAAAGGATTTTTTGAACATTTTACGAACATTCTTTCTTAAGTACGATCATATCGTTCAGTTTTACACCATTTTCGATAATTTCTTCCTCGTAATGAATCGTAAAAAAATCTTTAAGCGTATACGCATAACGAAAGCCACACGCTTCATAAAAAGGCACAGTAAGTCCGCTATCTCCTGTGCCGACATACATCGTTTCTCCTTGATACAATGTACATAACTTTTGGATCAACTTTTTACCATATCCTCGGCCGCGCAATGTAGGTGAAATCGCAAAGTTTTTTAACTCGACTCCTTCTGTTTCCTTCGTTACGACAGCAACTCCAATTACCTTCTCTTTTTGTTTTGCTACATATAATGTTCCTCGTTGTAAATACGTGTCAATTTGTCGTTCACTTTCATCTGCTTCAAGCAGTAATGGAAGATATTTCTTTTTCTCTTTCGTAATGACGTGTAATTCCATCGAATCTTCCTTTCAAAAAAACAGCCACTCCACAAATGGAATGGCTGTTTGTTCGTTAATTCGCAACGATATTGACGAGACGACCCGGTACGGCAATTACTTTACGCACCGTTTTTCCTTCAATTTCTTCTTGAATACGCTCATTATTCATCGCTACTTCTTCTAATTGTTCTTTTGTCGCTTCACGGTCTACTTCGATTTTCGCACGAACTTTACCGTTCACTTGGACGACGATTTCGACTGTGTCGTCGACTAATTTTTCTTCATCATACGTTGGCCATGGCTCATATGCGAGTGATTCTTCGTGGCCGAGTGCTGACCAAATTTCTTCTGCAAGGTGTGGTGTTACCGGTGATAAAAGAAGAACGAAACCTTTTGCATAGTCTACCGGAATACGGTCTACTTTATATGCTTCATTCACGAAGACCATCAATTGAGAAATCGCTGTATTATTGTGCATATTCTCGTAGTCTTCTGTCACTTTTTTCACTGTTTGGTGATACACTTTTTCAAGCTCTCCACCTTGTTCACCGTGCACTTTGTCATTCAATGTGCCATCTTCGTTCATGAATAAGCGCCATACGCGGTCTAAGAAACGACGCGCTCCATCGACACCTTCTGTCGTCCACTCTTTCGCAGCATCAAGTGGTCCCATGAACATTTCATAAAGACGTAATGTGTCCGCACCATGTGATGCGACAATTTCATCCGGGTTAATGACATTACCGAGTGACTTACTCATTTTTACATTACCTTCGCCGAGGATCATTCCTTGGTTGTATAACTTTTGGAACGGCTCTTTCGTTGGTACAACGCCTAAATCGTACAATACTTTATGCCAGAAGCGAACATACAATAAGTGAAGTACGGCGTGTTCTGCTCCTCCGACATAAATATCGACCGGTAACCATTCTTTTAATTTGTCATAGTCTGCTAATGCTTCGTCGTTATGTGGATCGATGTAACGTAAGTAATACCATGATGAACCTGCCCATTGTGGCATTGTGTTCGTTTCACGACGACCTTTCATCCCTGTTTCTGGGTCAATCACATTTACCCACTCTTCAATGTTTGCAAGTGGTGATTCGCCCGTACCTGATGGATGAATATTTGTCGCTTTTGGAAGGCGTACAGGTAATTCTTCTTCAGGAACCGGTGTAATTGAACCATCTTCCCAATGAATCATCGGAATCGGCTCTCCCCAGTAACGTTGACGTGAGAATAACCAGTCGCGGAGACGATATGTTACTTTACTTTCTCCATGCCCTTCTTTTTCTAACCATTCGATCGCTTTTTCTTGCGCCTCTTCTGTTGAAAGACCATTTAAAAATCCTGAGTTCATTGCGACGCCTTCTTCTGTGTACGCTTCTTTTGAAACGTCTCCACCTTCGACGACTTCAATGATCGGTAAGTCGAATTTCGTTGCGAATTCATAGTCACGCTCATCATGCGCAGGAACGGCCATTACAGCACCTGTACCATAAGTCGCAAGTACATAATCCGCAATCCAAATCGGCATTTTTTCGCCGCTTGCTGGGTTCGTCGTATACGCACCTGTAAAGACGCCTGTTTTTTCATCTGCTAAATCTGTACGCTCTAAATCTGATTTTGATTTAATCGAGTCTACGTAAGCTTCTACTGCTTCTTTCTGCTCTGGTGTCGTAATTTTTTCAACGAGCTTATGTTCCGGTGCTAATACTGCATAAGTTGCTCCGAAAATCGTATCTGGACGTGTCGTGAAGGCTTCAAACGATTCATCTGTTCCTTCAATAGGGAATTTAATTTGAGCACCTTCTGAACGACCGATCCAGTTTCGTTGCATTTCTTTTAAACTTTCTGGCCAATCGACTAAGTCTAGATCTTCGAGTAAGCGGTCCGCATATTCTGTAATTTTAAGTACCCATTGACGCATGGGACGGCGCTCTACTGGGTGACTTCCACGCTCTGAAAGTCCGTCAATTACTTCTTCGTTAGAAAGAACAGTACCGAGTGCTGGACACCAGTTTACTGGCACTTCATCAATATATGCGAGTCCTTTTTTATACATCTGAATGAAGATCCACTGCGTCCATTTATAATAGCTCGGATCTGTCGTATCAATTTCACGATCCCAGTCATAAGAAAACCCAAGATCATTCATCTGGCGCTTGAATGTTTGGATATTACGTTCTGTAAACTCTGCTGGGTCATTTCCTGTATCGAGTGCATATTGCTCTGCTGGAAGACCAAATGCGTCCCATCCCATCGGGTGAAGTACGTTGTATCCTTGTTTACGTTTAAATGAACTTAAAATATCTGTCGCAATATATCCGAGTGGGTGACCGACGTGAAGTCCTTGTCCTGAAGGGTACGGGAACATATCTAACGCATAAAAGTTCGGTTTTTCTTGATCCTCTGTCGTTTTATACGTTTTATTTTCCTGCCAATAATTTTGCCATTTCTTTTCTACTTGCTTGTGATCATAAGCCATTGAAAATTCCTCCTTTAAATATAAAAAAGCCCCTACTCTTCTTGAATAAGAAAAGTAGGGGCGAAATATACAAATATTCCGCGGTACCACCCGCATTGATCGATCAACGATCCTCTTTTCGCATATAACGTCGCGTTCACGATAAAAGCTACTTCTTTCACTTTTATAAGCTCCAAGGCGAGTTCATCTGCACGTATGAGCTCTCACCAGCCGCTCACTCTCTCTACTCGTGTCTTACGATTACTACTCCTTTTCATCGCTTTTATTATTTTTATTGTATCTCATATTTTATTGATTGACAAGCCTTTACTGAATGATTTCAATATTCTGACTTATTTAATTTGAGTATGCTTTGCAAGACTCTCACAAAAAAATGTTATACTAGAAGAGATTACATATGAAGGAGAATGATTTGTGGATACATCTATAATTTTACATCGCGTATTACCTTTTTCAAAACGACTGATTGCTATGGTCGTCAATGAAGGAGAAACTGTCGTTGATGCGACAGCAGGTAACGGTAACGATACATTATTTTTAGCTCGACACGTAGGAGAAAATGGAAAGGTCATCGCTTTTGACATCCAACAAGAAGCACTTGACTCAACACGTGCTCGCTTAAAAAAAGAAGAAGTAACTACTCCTGTCGAACTAATTTTAGACAGTCATGCAAATGTGAAACAATACGTTGACGGAAAAATTGGTGGTGCGATGTTCAACTTAGGTTATCTTCCATATAGTGAAGATCTCACTGTTGTTACAGAGCCTGATTCAACCGTTCAAGCGGTCGATCGTATGCTTGATTTATTAAAAAAAGATGGAATTATTACAATTTCTGTTTATGACGGACATGAAGGTGGCCCTGAAGAACGTGACGCTTTACTCGATTACGTGAAACGTCTTCACCAAAAAGATGCGCACGTCATCCGCTATGAATTATTAAACCAACGTCGAAACCCACCGTTTTTAATTGCGATTGAAAAAATGCGCGATTTTGATACTCATGAATTAATCGAAGAAGACGAATAAAAGGAGTGTTCGATGAAATTAAAACACGTTTTATTTACGTTAGCTTTTCTTATTCTCGTTTTAATTGCCGGAGGAGTTTGGCAAGTCTTTAAAGGAAATCCACTCGGTGCGATGAATGCTGAGAAAGAAACCGAACAATACGTCAAAAATCATTATGCAGATACTAATTGGTCTGTCGTACAAACAGTTTATGACTTCAAAAATGCAGCATATGTCGTTCGAGTAAAAGATGAAAATAATAAAACGTACCACTTAACGTGGAAAGGTTTTTCCGGAAAAACCTTAGCCGATGATGAAATACTTGAATCTCGTATCGACGATTCATTATTATCTGAGCGACTAAATGAAGAAGCGAGTGAGGCGTTAACACAACTATTCCGTTCGACACGTCCGGAAGTTCTGTCTGTCGATGTGTCGTTTGAAGTATTGCAAGGAGAAGACCCTGATATGACGTGGTCTCCTTCTTTACAGCCTGTACGCCCTTTTACTTTCACTGTCTTTGTAGACGGGACAAAGTATGATTCTACCGACCTCGTACGAGAGCTTGCGCAACATTTACAAGCTGTCGCGAATAAGCAGTCACTCGATTATTCAACAGGAACTATTCGAGTCATTGAACCGACGACGGAAAAAGAAATGTACGTATCTAAATTTTCACCTGACGTTGATGAGTCTATTCACGTTCGTCAATTCGAACAAAAAATTGAACAATAAAAAAGAGGAGCGGGTCATTCCGCGCCTCTTTTTATTATTCACCTAAACGTTTTGTACGTTCTTCTTCTAACGTTTTAATTTCTTTCCACATCTCTTTATCGATTGTCGCAAAGTTTGCATCATCTGACTCAGTATAAACTGCTTCTTCAATTTCTTTACCTAAACGACCACTGTATCCATACTCCACAGTATCCGCTAATTTAAACGCTTTTTTATACACTGGTTCTTCTGACTCTAAAAAGTCTAAATAAGCTGTCATCGCATTCGCTTCACGATTATTCCCTAAAAGTGGATCTTCAGATACTTCACGTGCTTTTGCGTAATCTTCTGCTTCGATTGCTTCTTTCATTTCATCGAGCTTCATAATGATTTGTTGTGCGATACTTGGCTTTTTATCTTCATCTTGTTTTACTTCTTCTTTTTCTACTTCTTGTTCCACAGCTGGTTTTTCTTCTACTTTGCTTCCTGATGATTGTTCTGCATCATCCGCTGCGCCACAAGCCCCTAAAAGTAACATCGTACCTAATGCTGACGTGAATAATAATTTTCTCATCATTTTCTCTCCTTCGTAAGATTTATCTCGATTCATTATACCTTTATTCTTCTAAACTTCAAACGTTTTCAATAAACTGCGAAATATTTGAAATTTTCTATTTATTATGAGATAAAAAACGAAAAAAGCGTAAAATCAATCATTCACTCTTCTTCCGTCTCTGAACTACTACTAGGCTAAAGCCTAGTAGATTCCTAAGTACAGCATTCTAACGAACGCTAATTGATTAGGCTATCCCCGTAGTCCCTACGGTTAGAAGTCTTTCAGCTTCTTTTTTCAGATTCTGTCCTGCGTTAATATCTCTATCGTGATGTGTATGACATGACGGGCATGTCCATTTACGTAAATTGAGATTTTTAACGTCTTTAT